>NZ_JBEZXZ010000059.1:0-43628 GCF_040638275.1 Actinoplanes sp. NPDC026623
ACCTGCCGGCTGAGCTTGGTGGCCAGCCAGATGTCGTCGTCGTCGCAGAAGGCCAGCAGCTCGCCGGTGGCCGCGTCGACGCCGCTGTTGCGGCCGCCGGGCAGGCCCTGCCGGTGGCTGTTGTTGATCAGCTTCAGCGCCCGGTTCGGCCCGGCCGGCACGTCCAGCTCGCGCACGTCGACGTGGTCGTAGACCACGATGCACTCGACGCGGCCGGGGTAGTCCTGCCCGAGGATGCTGGCCACGGCCCGTTCCAGCAGGCCGGGCCGGTCGCGGGTGGCGACGATGACGCTGACGTCGGGATGGTTCTCAGGCACTGCGACCCCCGGTGAGAACGAAGCCGACCGTCTGCGCGCCCGCGGAGCGCAGCCGGTCGACGAGGCGGGTCAGTTCGGCGTTGCGGGTCCGGTCGCGGGCGACGACCAGGATCGCGACACCGGATTGCGCGGCGCGGACGCCGCGCTCGTCGGTGTCGGACGGCGGCCCGTCGATGACGACCACGCCGCTGTCGGGCTCCTCGCCCAGCGTGCAGAGCCGCACCACGCCGCCGCCGATCAACACGACCATGAGCCGGTTGTCGGGGTCGGCGTTTCCCGGCGACGCCGGTACGGGCACGGGCGCCTGGCGTACCGAGGTCTCCATGATCAGGGTGGCCTCGGGGTCGTTGGACGACGACGCCCTGGCCTGCACCGGTGCCAGCCGCACGGGCCCACCGGACTGCCGGGCCGCGCCGCCGCCGAACCGGTCCGCGGGCGAGCCGTTCAGCCCCGTGGAGCCGCCGGGCGCGAGCGTGCGGGGCCTCGGCGGGGTGCGCTTCTGCGCGGCGAACAGCACCCGCTGGAGCTCGACCTGGCTTCCCGGCGTGCCGACGAGGGTGACGTCCTGGCCGGCCTCGGCGAGCGCGACCGCGAGGTTGGCGGTCACCGTGGTGCGGCCCTCGTCGTCGCGGCTGGAGAGCACGACCAGCGCCCGGTCCGGGTGCCGGTCGATCCATTTGAGCACGGCGAGTGAGACGTAGCGGGCGTCGGCCGCCGCCGCGTCGTCGTGGTGGCGTCCGGCGGCCCGGACCACGCCGAGCGCGGGCAGGCCCACCAGGTCGGCGGCCTGCTCGATGGAGCGGACGCGGCGGTCCATGGCCTCGCGGGCGTGCGCACAGATCATGCCGAGCAGCAGGCCGCCGAGGACCGCGCCGAGCAGGTAGAGCGGGCCGGCGTCGTGGCTCGACGGGATCGGCGAGCGGGCGGCGGCGGTGATCGCGCCGGGGCTCAGGTCGGCCGAGGCGACCTTGGCGCGCGCGTTGGCCAGCTGGGCGATCTGGTCGTTGAGGGCGCTGACCTGGTCCAGCGTCGCCTGGGTGCGCGGGGACGCCGTGTCGGAGCTCGACTGCTTCTCGGGCAGGTCCTTCTGCGCGGTCTGCCGCTGCCCGGTCACCGACTTGATGGTGTTGTCGTAGGACAGGATCAGCGCGGCCCGCTGCTGCTTGTAGATGTCCTCGCGGACCCGCAGGTAGGTCTCCGCGGCGGTGTTGGCTCCGGTGATCGCGCTGCGCTCGGTGTCGCCCGCGTACTGGAAGCGGAGCACCTGGCCGCCGGTCGGCACCTCGGTGGAGAGCGCCTCGCGGATCTCCTCCGGGTCCTGGTGCAGGATCCGGGCGGTCGTGTCGATCACGTCGTTGCCGAGGGCGATGCCGTTCTCGGCGGTCATGTTGATGGCCCGGTCGGCGCCGCTGGACGGCAGGGTGAACGGGTCGGTGACCACGGGGCGCAGCACCACGACCGTCGTCGCCCGGAATGTCGCCGGAAAGAACAGGAGATATCCGAGCACGGCGAGCGTGACGGCGCCGGTGACGCCGAGCACGATCCGCCAGCGACGCAGCGGAATCAGTACGACGTCGGCGAAGCCGATGACCCGCTGCCGGCTCGCGGCGACGGAATCAGTCACATCCATGAGTCGTCTCTCCCCGACAGGTTCTGCAGTTGTGTATCGGTATATCCGAGTCTGGCGAACCCTCCCCGGCCGCGCGTCCTTGCGCGGCCGAGGAGGTTACTCAATGGAGTCTGTCCGCTACATAGACTGTGTTGGTTACGAGGTTGCGAAGAAAAGTGTCTGATTGGACCAGGTGGCCTCGGGAGTCGGGGCCGCCACCACGGTGGCGTTGGAACCGACGACCGCGGTCGTCGCGGCCGGGTCGAAGCCAACCGTGCGCAGCGATCCGTCCGTGGAACCGTAGACGATCTTGCCGGACACCCAGGTCATGCCCCGCACCGTACGCCAGTCGATGCCCGAGGTGGGGAGCGTGAACTGGGTGCAGCCCACCACATAGCCGTCCGCCGTCAGGTACCGGTAGTACAGCGCGTTGCTGTTGGACACCGTGAAGTACATGCGGCCCTGGAGGAAGAACGCGCCGGTCATGCTGGCGGCCGTGAACCAGGAGTTGTAGCCGCTGCCGACCCACGGGGCACCGATCACGCCGGCGCCGCTGAGCATCGAGATGTTCAGCACACTGCCGCTCGGCGCGGTCGAATCGGTCTTCGCCCAGTAGAGCTTGTTGGCCACCACGAACGCCGACCGGGCCGAGGTGAGCTGCGGCTGGCTGACCGTGGTGGGCGTGCCCAGCCCGGTTGCACCGAACGGCACCTTGGTCACCTGTCCGTTGCCGGCACCGAGGTAGAGGTAGCCGGTGGCGGCCTGCGGTGCGTCCTGGATCGGGAGGGTGCGACCGCCCGACTCCGGGAAGAAGCCCTGCCGCCCGTGGTACTCGTTGCCGAGGCCGTCGGCGTCGAAGCCGGCGAAGAGGCCGGTCGGGCCCTTCCACAGCTCCCACATGATCGGACCCCAGTCGGTGCCACCGGCCGGCAGCTGGCTGCCGGGCGAGCGGGTCGGGTTCCAGTTGAGCGGCACGCCGTTCTGCTGGTCCAGCGCGGCGATGCCGTAACGGCTGACGCCGCCGGCGCCCTGCGAGTCGTTACCGTTGGCGTTGTTCTGCCAGCGGAAGTGACCTCCGATGTAGACGACGCCGTCGGCGACCTCGACCGAGGTGACCGAGTCGGTGCCGCTGTAGTCGACCCAGGTGGCCTGGACGTTGGACCCGCGGTCCCCGGTCTCCCAGCGGGCGGTGGCGTCGCAGTATCCGTCGCCGCGCCCGCCGTCGCCGATGATGACGAAGTAGTTGCTGTCGTCACTGAAGTCGACGTCACGGGCGTAGAACGGGAACGCGCTGCTGTAGCAGGAGGCCACGTAGCGGTCGGTGGCCCAGTCCGCGACCACCGGCGTGCCGTCGGTCTCGATCATGACGACCTGGTTGTGCGCCTGCCCGTTCACCGCGGTGAAGTTGCCGACCGCCACGACGGTGTCGCCGTCGGGCGCGACGGCGAGTCCCCAGACCAGCTCGGTGCTGTTCGGGTACGGGCGAGCGCCGCTCGCGTCGATCTGGAAGCTCGGGTCGATCGCGCCGGTGGTGGCGTTGAGCCGGGCGAGCAGCGAGTGCTCGGTGCCGTTGATCCAGTGGAAGGCGCCGGCGACGTAGAGCTGGTTGTCGTGCACGATCGCGCGGCGCACGACGCCGCCGTCGGCCCGGCCGGCCCAGCCGGCAACCGTGTCGCCGGTGGCCGGGTCGAGCTCGACCAGGTTCTTGCGGGCGACCCCGTTGACGACGCCGAAGCTGCCGCCGACGATGAGCTTGCCGTCGGGGCTGACCGCGAGGGTCTGCACCGCCCCGTCGAGCACGGGCACGAAGGCGGTGCGCAGCGCGCCGGTGCCGGCGTCGTACGCGATCAGGTTGTTCGCGGGCGTCCAGGTGGTGCCGCCGGCGGGCTTGACGCCGGAGAACGAGCCGCCCGCGTAGACCGTGTTACCGATCTGCGCGAAGGCGCGCATGCTTCCGTTCTGCAGGTGCGGCGTGTTGTCCGCCGGGTTGGCCGAGACCAGGGTCGCCGGGTCGTTCGGTGGTACGTAAACGGCGCTCGCCGGAACGGCGGTCAGAGCGACCGTCAGACTCATCACCGCGGCGGGCACCAGGAACCTGGCGGCCTGCCGTGGCCGGAGTCGACGCTTCAGGGACACGAGCCCTCCTAATCAGAACCTAAGGATTGACGAAGCCTGGTGTGGGCCTGTCGGTGGCGCTATCGACCATCCGGACGGAGACCGTGGCTATCGGACGGAGAAATCTGCACGGTGGACCCGGCCGAATCGTGCATTCACGACGGAGCCAGCCGGAACGGCTCGACTGCCGGGCTGGCGCGCACGGACCAGGCGGCCGCCGTCTCGAGATCCTCGAGGCCGACCTCCTCCGCTTCCCGGGCCACGACCAGTCTCCTGCCTTCCAACTCTCGCGCCATCTCGACCTGATGGTCGTCGACGTGTTCGCCGAACGCCTTGCGCCGCGGCACATAGAGCGCCCGCTTGCCGGCTTGCATCGCCGCCAGCGCGGAGCCGACACCGGCGTGCGATATGACGACGTCCGCCGCGGCGAGGGCCTCCCGCATCTCGGAGATCGGCACTTGTTTCCGGGCGTCGGCGGGCATTCTATCGATAACGGTCGAACCAACTTGCCAGAGGACGTCCCAATCCGGCGGCAGGAGGGTAACGAGATGGTTGAGCAGGCGCGGGAAGGTGTAGCGCTCGTGCGTGCCGAGGGTGACCACGACCTTGCGGACCGGGCGCGGCTCGGCGATCGGCTCGGCCTCGAACGCGTCGAAGATGGATCCGCCGTAGCGCCAGGTGTCGTCGGCCCACGCCGGGTACTGCGTGTAGAGGCGGGCGCGCGGCACCCGGGCGGCGAGCCGTCCGGTCAGCGACGGGCCCCGGGTGCGGGTCGCACTCTCTATGTAGGAGCACGGCACCCCGGCCGTCGTCGCGGGCACGAAGAACGCCATCGCGACGCTGGCCCCGGTACTGATCACCTGCTCGTAGCGCTCGGACCGGAACATCTTCCGGGCCACGACCAGGTCGCGAACCGCGCCGACCAGGTCCCGGCTGGTCGCCGGCGGGACGTAGACGACGTCCTCGCCCTCGAGCAGGGAGCGGCTCTGCGGGCTGTCGAAGGTGACCCAGCGGCGGTCGCCGACCCCGAGCCGCGGCCTGAGGTCGTGCAACTCGGCCAGGTGGCCACCGGTGGAGGCGACGAGCAGCGTCGTCACGGCGCGGTCGCGGCGACGGGCACGTCCGCGTCTTCAGCGGAGCCGTCGGCCGGCGCCTCGGCCGCCGCCCGCTCCGGCGGCGCCTGGCGCGGATAGCGGCCGGCCAGGACGCAGACGGCCACGGCGTAGCCCAGGAACAGCGCGGGCCCGAAGATCAGGCCGCTGACGACGTCGGTGAGCCAGTGCTTCTGCACGTAGATCCGGGAGTAGCCCTCGTAGGTGGCCAGCACCAGCACGACGGTGCCGAGCACCACGTGCCAGCGGCGGCTCAGCTGCCAGGTCAGCGCGGTGAAGAGCGCGATCGCCCCGAAGGTCATGACGATCCGGGCGATGCCGCCGGACGGGTACGACCCGAGCCCGGTCGGCGGGTGGCCGCGGTTGACCATGCCGCTGAGGATGGCCTGCACGTACTGCTCGAGCGGGAAGCTCACCAGGATCGCACCGAGCGGGATCCAGAAGCGCCGGCGCCAGAGGGCGGCGAAGAACACCGCGGACACCACGACCACGATCTTCAGCGGGTCGCGGTCGCCGAGCGCGGTGTACAGCCAGTTGAAGTCCTCGAAGCCGGGGTTGCGCCGGTCGGTGATCCACAGCAGGACGGGCCAGTCGACCACGTTCTCCAGGCTGTGCACCAGCAGGCCGACGGGCCAGAAGACGGCGACGATGAGCGCCGCCCAGAAGAGCACGAAGGCGAGCGCCGTCGCCGGCCGCCCGAGCGTCGTGACCAGGCCCGCGACGGACTCGCGGGTCAGCGCGACGAGCCGCCCCCCGGCCAGCCGCCGGCCCGGCCCGTACGCGAGCAGCGGCCCGACCACGGCCGGCACGATGACCGCGAACGCGGCGACGAAGTAGAGCAGTACCACCGAACTGTCCCCATCCTGCGGCATCCCGACCGCATAACCGTGAAACCCCGGGCGGGCGCCCCACGCGCCCGCCCGGTCAGTAGGCGCCGGCGCCTCGCATGACCACCGTGGCGGTCCGCATGAGAATCACCAGGTCGACCGTGAGCGACCAGTTCTCCACGTATTGCAGGTCGAGCCGGATCGAGTCCTCCCAGGACAGATCCGAGCGCCCGCTGACCTGCCAGAGCCCGGTCATGCCGGGCTTGACCACGAGCCGCCGCCGCATGTCCTGCGGGTACCGCTCGACCTCGCTCGGCAGCGGCGGGCGCGGCCCGACCAGCGACATCTCCCCCAGCAGCACGTTGATCAGCTGAGGCAGCTCGTCGAGCGAGTAGCGGCGCAGGAAGCGCCCGGACCGGGTGACCCGCGGATCGTCACGCATCTTGAACAGCACCCCGGTGGACTCGTTCTGCCGGCGCATCGCCTCCAGGCGCGCCTCGGCGTCGGTGTGCATCGTGCGGAACTTGAACATCCGGAAGGACTCGCCGCCGCGGCCGACCCGGATCTGGCGGAAGAACACCGGGCCGCCGGTGTCCAGCCGGATGACGAGCGCGACCAGCAGCAGCAGCGGCACGAGCAGCATCAGCAGCAGCGCGGCCACCGACACGTCGAACACCGACTTGATGAGCCGCCGCCCGCCCGAGAGCCGGGGGTGCTCGATGTGCATCATCGGCAGCCCGTCGACCGGGCGCACGGTGATCCGGTCGCCCGCGGTGTCCACCAGCGACGACGAGACGATCAGGTCGATGTCGTCGCGCTCGAGCTCCCAGGCGAGGCGGCGCAGCATCGGGCCGTCGAGCTCCGGGCAGGACAGCACCATGACCGTGTCCGCGCCGGCCGCCGCGGCCGAGTTCGCGGCCGCGCCCAGGGCGCCGAAGACCGGCACGTCGACGGTCTTCGCCGCCTCGCCGAGCTGCCCCGCGGGCAGGCAGGCCCCGACGACCTGCAGGCCGTGGTGCGAGCGCCGGTGCAGCTGAGCGGTCATCTGCGCGACGGCCGGCGCGTGGCCGAGCACGAGCACCCGGTGCATGCAGGCCCCACGCCTGCGCGCCTGGTGCAGCACCTTGCGCAGCACGAAGCGGCCGGCCAGCGAGAGCACCGTGGTCAGCACGAGTGCGATCGACAGGTAGCCGCGCGCCAGGTCGGCATTGGCCACATAGGACGCCAGGGCGATGCCCAGCGTCAGGCGCACGCCGGCGCGCAGCACCCGCTGGTATTCCTCGCCGCCGACGAACAGCACCCGCCGCTCGTAGGCGTGGCTCAGCGCCAGCAGCCCCACCCACACCGGCGGGATGAGCGCGGAGAGCACCAGGTACCAATCCGCGTAGGGCGCGCCCTGGAAGCGCAGCACGAACGCGGCCAGCGTGGCGACCAGCGTCGCCCCGAAGTCGATGACCAGCAGCAGCTTGACGTAGCGGGCCTCCCACACCCAGCGGTCGGCATGCGCACGGTCGTCGGAGACACCGAGGTCCCGCTCGGTGAATCCCGAATACGATGTAGATGGAATCGGTCCTGTCGCGGCGGTGTCCGCCGTAGTTTCCGTCGTTGTCACGACGCCCCTGCCTCCAGTGAGACCCCACGCCCACTCGGCAATTTCACGCACACTGTTGCCACGCCCCCCACCCCGCACCTGTGAACATGGCGCAGGAACGCTTAGGCGGTGAACGCTAGACGAGGTTCAGGAGAATACCGACCCCGCGGCGCTAAATGTTTAACAACGTTGTACCTATTTTCGGATGCCGGATCGGGCGGCATCAACGTGCATTGCAGGTTAACTCAGGTCTACAGCGGACAAAGTAGCAGGCATGCGGAACGTGACATGGGTCCGCAGTCGCGAACAATCCATTGTCCGTTTCCTCACGCATTGGCGGCCGTGATTTGTCCGGTAAATGCGCCTGCGGTACCGCACCGTAACACGATGGACTCGGAGCGCGTCCGCAGGGTAGCCAGGATCATCGATGTCAGCAACCCGACTCTAGATCATCCAGGGTGGAGAAAAGTAGCCGGTTGTGAGACACGCCCATCGATCGGCCCACTTGACACCTAAGAACCAACGGCATATCGGCCGGTGCCAGGGGTGTCAGATCAGGCCGAGGCTCATCGCCTTGGTCACCGCGGCGGTGCGGTCGGCCACCTCCAATTTGGCGAAGGCGCGCAGCAGATGCGTCTTCACCGTGGCCTCCGTGATGAACAGCGCGCGGCCGATGTCGGCATTGGTCAGACCCCGCGCCACCAGGCCCAGCACCTGCGTCTCCCGGGCGGAGAGGGCCGGCGGCGCCGGGCTGCGGACCTTTCGGACCAGGGTGGACGCCACGCTGGGTGCGAGCACCGTCTCGCCCCGGGCCGCGGCCCGGACGGCGGCGGCGAGGTCGGCCGGCGAGGCGTCCTTCAACAGGTAGCCGCCGGCGCCGGCCTCGATCGCGCGCAGGATGTCGCGGTCCGACTCGTAGGTGGTCAGCACCAGCACGCGTACGCCGGGGACGGTCGCGAGGATCCGGGCGGTGGCCTCGACGCCGTCGCCGCCGGGCATCCGCAGGTCCATCAGCACGATGTCCGGCCGCGCCTCGGCCGCCAGGGCCACGCCCTCGGGCCCGCTGGACGCCTCGCCGACCACGGTCAGGTCCGGCTCGGCCTCGAGCATGCCGCGCAGCCCGTGCCGCACCACGGGATGGTCATCGACCAGGATCAGCCGGATCACGACGGCACCTCCACCTCGACGAGGGCGCCCGCCCCCGGGACACTGTGCACGCTCAGGCGGCCGTTCACCTGCTCGGCGCGGGCACGCATGCCCGGCAGACCGAAGCCGTGCGCGGCCGCGGGGTCGAAACCGCGGCCGTCGTCGCGGACCACCAGCCGCACGCTGTCCACGCCGTACGCCAGCAGCACCGAGACCTGGCCCGCCTGCGCGTGCCGCCGCACGTTGGCCAGCGCCTCCTGCGCGGCGCGCAGCAGCACGACCTCGACCGCGGTCGGTAGCGGACGGACCTCGCCGGACACCCGGCAGGTCGCCGCGACGGCGGTCTCCTCGGTGAACCGCGCCGTCTGCCGGCGTACCGCGTCGAGCAGCGAGCCGGAGCTCAGCGCGGCCGGCGCCAGGGCCGCGACCAGGGACCGGGACTCGGCCAGGTTCTCCCGGGCGGTCCGCACGGCCAGCGCGAGCCGCTCGTCGGCGAGCCCGGGATCGACGGCCTGCAGCAGCGTGATGATGCTGGTGAAGCCCTGCGCGAGGGTGTCGTGGATCTCGCCGGCCAGCCGCGCCCGCTCGGCGGCGACCCCCGCCTCGTGTGAGAGCCGGGCGACCTCGGCGCGGCTGGCCTCAAGCTCGGCGATGAGCGCGGCCCGCTCGCTGCTCTGCACGATCAACCGGTGGATCCAGATGCCGAACCACAGGGCGAAGGCGGACGACGCCACGAAGACCGGAGCGTTGTGCGAGAAATAGCCCCAACCCCCTCCCGTACGCAGAAAGCCCGTGAGCAGCGGCACCACGTTCGCGCACAGCACCGCCACGACGGCGGCCCGGATGTCGAGCACCACGAACAGCAGCGGGCAGAGGGCGAAGAGCAGGTAGCTGACGGCCGGGTCGGCGAACGCGCCGGCGCAGAACAGCAGCAGCGTGCCGATCACGTACGCCGGCCCGGCCCGGCCCCGCCGGCCCCAGAGGGCGTAGAGGGCGGCCATGCCCGCGATCGAGGCCACCGCCACGGCCCGGTGGCCGGCCGGCGTCTCGGCCTGGCCGAGCACCGCCGCCGCCACCGCGAGGGCGACGACGGCGAAGTAGAGGTGCCAGAAGCCCGAGCTGCTGCCGACGATCTCCGACGGCTGCTCACCCGTCACGCGTCGCCGCGGTTCGTCCAGCGGAAGGTCGCCAGGCACAACACCGCTCCGATCACACACCAGGCGAGCAGGACCAGGGCGGTCCGGCCGGGTTCCCAGGCGCCGCCCGCCTCGAGCGGAACGGCGCTGTCGGGCAGGAACACCGAGCGGAAGCCCTGCGCCATCCACTTCACCGGGAAGATCGACGCCAGCGTGATCATCCATCCCGGCAACTGCGTGATCGGGTGGATGAAGACGCCGGAGAGGAACTGTAGCGCCACCACCGGCACGTTCAACACCGCACCGGCCGTACGGGCGGAGCGGACCAGCGAGCTCGCCGCGATGCCCAGCAGCCCGCAGGCGGTGACCGAGAGCAGGAACAGCCAGCCGAAGGTGAACCATCGATGGGCGTCGGTGGGCATCGGCACGTCGAAGACGAACACCCCGACGGCGAGCAGGACCAGCACCTCCGCGGCGGCCAGCGCCCCGACCAGCACCAGCTTGCCGATGAAGTACGCGGTCGCGGTGATCGGCGTGGCCCGTAGCCGCTTCAGCGTGCCGTCCTCCCGGTCGGTCGCGATGCCGACGCCCATCGTGATGAACGAGGTGGACACGATCCCGTACGCGATCATGCTGGCCGAGAAGACCCGGGCGGCGCTCAGGCCGGGATGCTCGTAGTCGTCGGCGAAGATCGTGCCGAACAGCAGCAGCAGCAGGGCGGGGAAGCCGAAGGTGAAGATCAGCGCGGTCCGGTCCCGGAGGAACTGCAACAGCTCGACGCCGCCCCGGTTGAACCCGGCCCTGGTGGTGCCGACGAGCGTGGTCATTTCGCTGCTCCGATCAGGTTGAGGTAGATGTCCTCGAGGCTGGGGCGGGTGACGGTGAGGGTGTTCAGGTCCGTGCCGGCGGCGCTCAGCCGGGCGATGACCGCGCCGGTGTCGGTGGTGAGCTCGCTGCGCCGTCCGTCCGGGCCCTCCCAGCTCACGGTGGTGCCGGCGGTGGCGCGGCCGCCCAGCGCGGCCGGCGTGCCCTCGGCAACGATCACCCCGCCGGCGATGACGGCCAGCCGGTCCGCCAGAGCCTCGGCCTCGTCCAGGTAGTGGGTGGTGAGCAGGATCGTGGTGCCCTCGGCCGCCAGCGTGCGCACCAGGTCCCAGAACTGCCGCCGCGCCTCGGGATCGAAACCGGTGGTGGGCTCGTCGAGGAAGAGCACCTCCGGCCGCCCGATGATGCCGAGCGCGACGTCGAGGCGGCGCCGCTGGCCGCCGGACAGCGTCCGCACCCTCGACCGGGCCCGGTCCTCGAGGCCGACCAGCCCGATCACCTCGGCGGCGCCGCGCGACCGGGGATAGAGCCCGCCGATGTGCCGGACGGCCTCGGCGACGGTGAGGTCGGCGACGTCGTTCGCCGACTGCAGCACGATGCCGATCCGGGCCCGCCAGTCCCGGCCCGCGGTGGCGGGGTCGGCGCCGAGCACCCGTACCTCGCCGGCGTCGCGCCGGCGATGTCCCTCGAGGATCTCGGCGGTGGTGGTCTTGCCGGCACCGTTCGGCCCGAGCAGGGCGAAGATCTCGCCGTGCGGCACGCGCAGGTCGATGCCGGCCACGGCGGCCCGGGAGCCGTAGCTCTTACGGAGTCCGTGTACCTCGATGGCTGTCATGCCCGAAAGCATCGCGTCCGGCGGGGGTCCGCCGGGACGACCGCGCGGTGGTCAGCGGGTGTCCACCGATCGACGGACAGACGACCGGCGGGCCGTCACTCCCAGCGGAACCGGCGGGCGGCCGCGGTGAGCGCGACCGCGGCCCAGCAGGTGAGGCTGAGCCAGATGCTCCCCGGCACGGAGGCGCCGTCGGTCAGGGTGGCGCGCAGCGCCTCGGCGTGCGCGGCGAGCGGGAGCAGGAAGTGGCCTGCGACGCCGAGATCGGGCGCGGCGAACATGATGCCGCCGGCCGCGAGCATGAGCACGTAGATCAGCGTTGCCGCCGCCGTGGTCGTCTCGGGCCGCAGCACGCTGGCGATCAGCAGCGCCAGTCCGCTGTAGGCGGCCGTGGCCAGCACGGTCACGCCGAGCGCGGACGGCAGTTGCGAGAGCTCGGGGCGCCAGCCGGCGATGACGCCGACCGCCGCCAGCGCGATCATCTGCAGGCCGACCAGGCAGCCGATCGCCACGGTCTTGGCGAAGAGCAGGCCGGGGCGGGTGAGCGGGGACGCGCCGAGCCGCTTGAGCACGCCGTAGCCACGCTCGTATCCGGTGGTGATCGCCTGGCCGGTGAAGGCCGTGGACATCACCGTCAGAGCGAGCACGCCGGGGACGACGTAGCCGAGACGGTCGTCGGTCGGCAGGTTCGTCGCGCGGGTCAGGCCCGCGCCGAGCAGGACCAGCAGGGGCACGCCCATCGCGAGCACCACGGCCTCGCCGCGGCGCGCGGTGAGCACCAGCTCCATGCGGATCTGCCGCCGCAGGACGACCCGCATCGGCGCGCGGCCGGGCGCGGGCGTGAAGGTTCCGGCGTTCGCACTCATCGCGCTGCTCCCGCGGTCAGGGCCAGATAGACGTCCTCGAGGGTGCGGCGACGGGTGTCCACCGCGGTGACCTGTGCGCCCTCGGCGGCGAACCAGCCGAGCACCGCCGCGATCGCGTGGGTGTCGAGGGCGCCGGCGATCTCATACTCGCCCGGCGACCGCTCGATGGCCTTCGCGGGCAGGCGCGCGGCGAGCTCACCGACGGCGAGGCCCGCGTCCGCGCGTACCCGGAGAAGGTCGATCCCCGCCGCGGCCGTGAGCTCGGCCGGTGTGCCGGTCGCCGCGACCGCGCCGCCGTCCATGATGACCACGTGGTCGGCGAGGCGCTCGGCCTCGTCGAGCAGGTGGGTGGTGAGCAGCACCGAGACGCCGTCGGCGCGCAGGCTCTCCACCAGCTCCCAGGTGGTCTGGCGGGCGCCGACGTCCATGCCCGCGGTCGGCTCGTCGAGGAAGACCAGCTCGGGGCGGCCGACCAGCGCGAGGGCCAGCGACAGCCGCTGCTGCTCGCCGCCGGAGAGCCGGCGGAACGTGGTCTTGGCGAACTTCCGCAGGCCGAGGCGGTCCAGCAGCATGTCGGCGTCGAGCGGGTTCGCGGCGAAGGAGGCGAAGAGGCGCAGGATCTCGCCGGCCGTCGCCCAGGGGTAGACGCCGCCGGACTGCAGCATGATGCCGAGCCGCGGCATGAGCTCGTCGTGGTCGGCGACGGGGTCGAGGCCGAGCACCCGGGCCGAGCCGGCGTCGGGGGCGCGGAAGCCCTCGCAGACCTGTAGCAGGCTGGTCTTGCCGGCGCCGTTGTTGCCAAGCAGGGCGAGAATCGACCCGCGATCGACGGTGAGCGACACGCCGCCGACGGCCACGACGCCGCCGTATCTGACGACGACGTCCTGCACCTCGACGGCTGCTTCGCGCATGGCCGAAACTGTACCTACAGGGGCGCGGCCCGCTCGGACGGCTCCGGACGGTGTGGCTTTGCACCCATGACTTCTGGCGCTACCCTGTGGTTGGGAGCGCTCCCAAGGCTCTCGGTAATGCGGGGGCAGGCCGCCGGTCCGGTACCGGTTCCCCCCGGATGCGCCTGCGGCGTCACGCAGGCCCCGGAGCGGCGGCCTGACACCCGTCGGTAGGGTGCTGAACATGGCAGCCCCCGCTACACCGGTGGAGATCTACACCGACGGTGCGTGCATTCCCAATCCCGGCCCCGGCGGCTGGGGCGCCGTCCTGCGCTGGGGCACGACCGAGAAGGACCTCTGCGGCGGCGAGGCCGGCTCGACGACGAACAACCGGATGGAACTCATGGCGCCGATCAAGGCGCTCGAGAGCCTGACCCGCTCGCCGCTGCCCGTCCTGCTCTACACCGACAGCATCTACGTGCGCGACGGCATCACCAGGTGGATGCCCCGGTGGAAGACGAACGGCTGGCAGACCTCCGGGAAGCAGCCGGTCAAGAACGTCGACCTGTGGCAGCGCCTCGACGCCGTGGTGCGCAAGCACGACGTGCAGTGGCACTGGGTCAAGGGCCACGCGGGCCACCCGGAGAACGAGCGCGCCGACCGGCTCGCCGCCCGGGGCCTGCAGGAGGCGCTCGCCGCGCGCTGAAACACCCGGGGAACCCCTACGTACGGACCCGGATCCGCGGAACCGGCCGCGCCAGCACGATGGGCGCGTGCCTGAAAATCCACCCGCGCGGAGCTGGCCCATCGCCGTCATCCGCGCGCTCACCCTGATCCTTTTGCTCCAGGTCCTGGCCCAGGCGGCCCTGGCCGGCGGCTTCGTCACCGGCAACGTGAGCCTGCTCGGCCTGCACAGCGCGAACGCGATCCTGCTCGTGCTCACCTCCGCGGCCCTGCTGCCGGCGACGATCCTGCTGGTCCGCCCGGGCCGCGGCCCGTGGTGGCCGATCGCCTTCAGCGCCGGCCTGTGGGTGGCGATCGTGCTGCAGGTCGGCCTCGGCTTCGCCCGCCTGGTCGGGCTGCACATCCCGCTCGGCATGACCGTCATGGGCCTGACCGCGGCGCTGAACTGGTGGGCCTTCTCCTACCGCGCCGCGGCCCCCGCCCTCGCCGCCGGAAGCCCGTCGTGACTTCGGCCGTGTCGCGGCGCGGGCTGCTCGCGCTGGCCGGCGCCGCCGGGGTTGCCGCGCTCGCCGGCTGCGGCCGGCCCTCGGAGGGCCCCGGCACCGGATCCGTGCTGACCAGCGCGGCGCCCCTGCCGGAACGCTTCCGAACGCCGCTGGTCATCCCGCCGGTCGCCGGCGGCGACCACATCGTCATCACCCAGCGCGTGGCCGACGCCCGCCTGCTGCCGGACCGCACCACGCGGATCTGGGGTTACGACGGCATTTTCCCCGGCCCGACGATCCACGCCCGCCGCGGCCGCCCGCTCACCGTGACCATGCGCAACGAGTTGCCCGTGCCGACCTCCACCCACCTGCACGGCGGCGTCACCCCGGCGGACTCCGACGGCTTCCCGCTGGACCTGACCATCCCGGCCGGCTACTCGCCCGGGCCGCCGCACCTGCACGGCGCCCGGGTGCATGAGGTCAGCCGCGACTACCGGTATCCGATGGGGCAGCGGGCGGCGACGCTCTGGTACCACGACCACCGGATGGACTACACGGCGCCGCAGGTGTGGCGCGGCCTCGCCGGCATGATGATCGTCTCGGACGACGAGGAGGACGCGCTGCCGCTGCCGCGCGGCGACCGGGACCTGCCGCTGCTGATCTGCGACCGGGCGTTCGAGGCCGACGGCTCGCTGCGCTACCCGATGCGGGACGTGTCGATGGCGTCACCGGGCGCCGACGGGACCTTCCGCTCCGGGCTCTTCGGCGACGTCATCCTGGTCAACGGGGTCGCCTGGCCGCGCCACGAGGTGGCGGGCGCGCGGTACCGCCTGCGGCTGGTCAACGGCTCGAACGCCCGCCGCTACCGGCTCGGGCTCTCGTCCGGCGCGGAACTCGTCCAGATCGGCACCGACGACGGGCTGCTGGCGGCGCCGGTCACGCACCGCGAGATCACCCTGTCGCCGGGCGAGCGCTGTGACGTGCTCGTCGACTTCTCCGCGTATCCGCCCGGCACCGAGGTGACGCTGCGCAACGGCTTCGGGTCGGGGCCGGCCGGGGACGTCATGCGCTTCGTCGTCGGGCGCCGGGCGAAGGACGACACCCGGATTCCCGCCCGGCTCTCCCGGGTGCCGGCGCTGAGCAGGGCGGACGCGGTGCAGGTGCGCCAGTTCGACTTCCGCGTCGGCGGCGGCCGGTGGCGGATCAACAACCAGCCGTACGACCCGGCCGGCTCGCTCGCCTCGCCCCGGCTCGGCACTGTCGAGTTGTGGCGCTTCACCAGCGACTTCCACCATCCCGTGCACGTGCATCTCGGGCACTTCCAGGTGCTGTCGCGCGGCGGGCGGGACCCGGAGCCGTGGGAGGGCGGCTGGAAGGACACCGTCGACGTGCGGCCGTACGAGACGGTCGAGGTGCTGGTGCGGTTCGCCGGGCACCGCGGCCGCTACATGCTGCACTGCCACAACCTCGAACACGAGGACATGGCGATGATGGCGAACTTCGACGTCGTCTGATCCCTCAGCCACCACCGGGGTCGAGGCGCCGGAGCACGCGCAGAAACGCGCTCCGGTCCGCCCCGGCCAGGCCGGCCAGCAGGCGCTCCTCGCCGGCCCGGATGTCCGCGCGCACCGCCGCGTGCAGGTGCCGGCCGGTGCCGGTCAGCCGCAGCAGGCGTACCCGTCGGTCGTCGGGGTCGGGCTCGCGCTCGATCAGGGCGCGTTCCTGCAGCTCATCGAGGGTCGCGATGATCCGGGTCTTGTCCGCGCCGATGGCCCGCGCGAGCGCGGCCTGGGTCCGCATCGGCTCGTCGGCCAGGGCGCTGAGCACGATGTAGCCCCACATCGACACGTCGTGCGCGGCCAGCACCGGCCGCTCGGCCGTGACCAGCGCCCGCGCCAGCCGCGCGACCATGGCGGCGAGGTCGGGACGATCGCTCTCCGGTCCGGGCACGGCTGAAAACATACACCTTGACATATCGTGTACGGGCGCAGATCGTAAGCATATGCATACTATCGAGCTGCTGTCCCTCGACGCCCAGGCCGTGCGCGCGAGCGTGGCCGTCGTCAACCGGATCACGGGTCCGGACCTGTCGCTGCCCACGCCGTGCGCGCAGTGGGATCTCGGCGCGCTGCTGGCACACATGACGGTCCAGCACCGGGGCTTCGCGGCCGCCGCGGCCGGCCACGGCGGCGACCCCGGCCTCTGGGTGCCCGGGCCGCTCGGCGACGACCCCGTCCGGGCGTACGCGGAGGCGGCCGAGGCGGTCCTCGACGCGTTCGCCGCCCACGGGGCCGACCTCCTGCTGCCCGAGATCTCCCCGGCGCCGATCCCCCGGCGCGTCGCCATCGGCTTCCACCTCGTCGACTACGTCGTGCACGGCTGGGACGTGGCCAGCGCCCTCGGCGTCGGCTACGCGCTGCCGGACGACGTGGTCGCCGCGGCCCTGCCGATCGCCGAGGCCGTGCCGCAGGGCGCCGCCCGGCTGCAACCGGGTGCCGCCTTCGCACCCGCGCTCCCGGATCCCGGCGGCGACCCGCTCGATCGCATTCTCGCCATGCTGGGCCGAAAGCCGTAGACGGCGTTAGCGTCGACAACCATGAACTACGGCGTCATTCTGCCCGGCGGCGACGCCCCCGAGCAGCTACAGCAGGCGGTCCTGGCCGAGCAGGCCGGCTGGGACGGCGTCTTCGTCTGGGAGGCGGCGTCCGGGGTCGACGCCTGGAGCCTGCTCGCCGCGATCGCCGCCGCGACCACCCGGATCCGGATCGGCACCATGCTGACGCCGCTGCCGTGGCGCCGCCCGTGGAAGGTGGCGAGCCAGGTCGCGACCGTCGACCAGCTCTCCGCCGGCCGGGCCGTGCTGGGCATCGGCGTCGGCGCGATCACCACGGACCTGCCGCTCACCGGTGAGGCCACCGACCTGCGCGAACGCGCGGCCATGATGGACGACGGCATCGACCTCATGCGCACCATCTGGGCCGGCGGCACCAGCCACCACGGCCCGCACTACGACTACGAGGTGAAACGCGACGACCTCGCCGAGGTCGGCCGCCCGGTGCAGCAGCGCGTGCCGATCTGGGTGGTGGCGATCTGGCCGAGGCCGAAATCGCTGCACCGGGTGCTCAAGTGCGACGGGGTGATCCCCGGCCACGGCGGCGGACCCGACGAGATCCGGCAGATGCGCGCGTGGCTCCTCGAGCGGGGCGCACCGGAGACCCTCGACATCCTCGCCGAGGGCGAGACCCCCGGCGACGACCCCGCGGCGGCGTGGGCGCAGGTGTCGCCGTGGGCCGACGCCGGCTGCACGTGGTGGATGGAGACCCGCTGGGAGATGCCGCACCACAGCGCCGAGCGGATGCACGAGATCCGCGGCCGGATCGCCGCCGGTCCGCCCAGGAGCCCGGCGTGATCCAACGCGGGCAAGCGACCAGCGCACGGACGCACGCCCTTTGGGACGGCGCGCCAAAACGTTGCCGGTGGGTCAGGATGAACCGATGACCAAGCTGACTGGACGGCAGATCGCCGATGCGGCGCTGGACGGGTGGGTCTACCTGCCCGGTGGGCTGCAGACCCGGATACCCACCGCCGACTTCGCCGCCGGGCTCTCGCTTGCCGTCGCCATCGGCGCGGCGGCCGAGGAGGCGAACCATCACCCCGACGTCGACCTGCGGTATGACCACGTCGACGTCCGGCTCACCAGCCACGACGTCCGCGGCGTCACCGAGCGGGACATCCGCCTGGCCCGCGCGATCTCCGCGCTCGCCGCCGCCGCCGGCACCCGGACCGGCGCGCGGGGCGTCTCCCGGCTCGAACTCGCCCTCGACTCGCCCGCCTTCCCCATGGTGCTGCCGTTCTGGGGCGCGGTGCTGGCGATGGAGCGGCCCCCGGGCGCGGAGCACGGCGACGAACTGCTGGATCCGACCGACGTCCTGCCCCCGGTGTGGTTCCAGGAGTCCGGCGCCGACGAGCCCCGGCAGCGCTGGCACCCCGACCTCTGGGTGGACCCCGCGGAGGTCCAGCCACGCATCGCCGCCGCGCTCGCGGCGGGCGGCACGCTGGTCAGCGACGCGGAGGCGCCGAGCTTCTGGGTGCTCGCCGACCCGGAGGGCAACAAGGTCTGCCTGTGCACCTGGCAGGACCGCACCTGATCCTGCCCGGGAATCGCCGCGCCGACCCCGGCCGGTGCGCGCTGGCTCGGCCTCCGGCCAGGCTCCATCCGGCCGCATGCCGGCCAGGCCCAATCGGCCGCACGCCCACCGGGTCCCCATCCGACCACACGCCCGCCCGGCCCATCCGACCACACGCCCGCCCATCCGGCCACACGCCCACCCGGCCCATCCGGCCGCGCGCGCCCGCCCGCCGCCCGCGCCCGCCGCCGCCGTCAGGCGTCCGGGAGGCCGGCGACGTGTGCCGCCGCCACGCGCTTGGGGACCACCATGCGCCAGGCGTCGATCACCAGCTCCTCCATCTGGCGGTGGTCCAGCGCCGCCAGCCAGGCCTGCACCCACTGGAAGCGCATGTTCGTCGCGTTCGGCAGGTGGAAGACCTCGGGCTGGGCCGCCACCAGGGCCGCGCGCTCCTCCCTGGGGTAGCCGAAACCCATGATCGTCTCGTCGCGGGAGAAGGCGACGTAGACGATCTTTCCCACCCGGAACTTGACCCGGTCGTGGATGAGGTGCTCGGTGGTGCGGGGCAGCCTCAGCGCGACCTCGCGGACCTCCTCCACTGTGACCATGCGAGCACGCTATCGCCGCCGTACGACAGGTTTTCGGGCGTCAGGACGAACGCGGCCGGGGCACGACGTGCGGACGGGCGGCGTCCCGGGTCTCGTCGTCGGCCGGGACGGCGCCGCGGACCTTGGCCCGGGCGACCCGGTCCGGCGTGAGGCGATAGGTCGGCGCCTGCGCCAGTTCGTCCGGCACCAGGTGCCGCCCGATGCCTTCCTCGCCGTCGGCCTCGGGCGACGCCTCCGGGTCCGGCACCGCGAGCACTGCGGGACGAAGCCCGGCGGACGGCGGCTTGACCGAGGCGTCGCCCCCGGCGGGAGCGGGCCGGGCCGCCGACGACGCGACGACCGCCGTGCCCCGGGCGGCGCGCCGCGGGCCGATCAACCGGGCCGCCATGCTGAAGACGCTTCGCGTCGCGGTGTCGTATCCGTCCCGGTATGCCTCATCACGGTCCATGCCGGTGCGGTACCACTGGTGCAGGCGGCCGGCGGCGTAGCCGGTGGAGGCAGCGAACACGGCGATCAACGTGATCAGGAGGGCATCGTCAGCAGGGGCGGTCATGGTGCGATTCTGGCCAGTGGTATCGACAGTTAGCTATAGCCCGTTTGACGTACCCCGATCGGTCGACAAGCCCTCGGCGGTATTGCCCCGAAGCCCGGCGCCCGGAGTCACCGCGGGCCGATGCTGGAGCTACGACAAGGGGGAAGTTCGATGGCGATGTTCATGGACGTGCACAGCGGGTTCTTCGGCACGACGCCCGAGGAGCTGGACGCGGCGCACCGCGCCGACCTGAGGATCGAGGCCGAGGAGGGCGTGCACTTCGAGCGGGCCTGGCTCGATCCGGAGCTCGGCAAGGTGTTCTGCCTGTCGAGCGGGCCCAGCAAGGAGGCGGTCATGCGGGTGCACGAGCGGGCCGGGCACCCGGCGACGGAGATCTACGAACTGACCGTCGAGGTCTGAGCGGGGTTCCGCCCGGGCGCCGGGCGCCCGGGCGGAACCGTAGCTCAGGAGGACGACGACGGCCGGGGGCATCGTGCGCATGTCGAACGTCACCCCCTTGTCGTGCACCCTGCGCACGTACGCGGCGTTGTCCCGGTCCGCTGGCCCCGCACGGCTGTGGCCTTCCCTCGAAAACGTGTCCGGCAAGTAAAACCAGCGCGGCTTTGCGAGCCCTGTGCCAGGCCTTCCACCCGAGCGCCGATAGTTAACGACTCTTGCGCAACAGCTGTTTACCATGCCAGAGTGGCGGCATGCCGCAGATCAAGGACGCCGCCGTGCTCAGGGCGGTGGCCCACCCGGTCCGCCGCCGCCTGCTGGACGTCCTGCGGGTCGACGGCCCGTCGATGCCGAGCGTGCTGGCCCGCTCCACCGGCCAGGCGGTCGCCAACGTCAGCCACCACCTGCGGGTGCTCGCCGGGGCCGGCCTCATCGAGGAGGCGCCGGAGCTGGCCCGCAACCGCAAGGAGCACTGGTGGCGGATGCCCGACCGCAGCATCAGCTGGAACTCCGCGGACTTCGGCGGGGACGCCGCGGGCCTGGCCGCGGCCGACGCCGCGCTGGCGCTCGACCTGCAGCGCCAGGTCGAGCTGATCTCCACGTGGCTGGGCAGCCCGGCGTCACAGCAGGAGCCGTGGGCGAACGCCGCGTTCTCCAGCGACGGCTTCCTGCGGCTGAGCCCGGCGGAGCTCGCCGAGCTGGGCGCCGAGATCGGGCAGGTCCTCGACAGATACGCGGGCCGGCCCGAGGCGCCCGGCCGGGAGCCGGTCTTCGTGATCGGCCGGGGCTTCCCGGCCCGCCCGTGACCGCCGAGCGCGCGGCCGCGCGCCGCGGACCGCGCTGGGGCGTGCTGCGCGACGCCGACTTCCGCAGGTTGTGGGCGGGCATGACCGTCAGCCGGCTCGGCTCCTCGGTCGCTGGCGTCACCACGCCGCTGATCGCCGTGCAGGTGCTCGACGCGGACGCGTTCGCCGTCAGCCTGCTCACCGCGGCCGCCTGGCTGCCGTGGCTGCTGATCGGCCTGCCCGCCGGCGCCTGGATCGACCGGGTGGCCCGCAGACCGGTCATGGTGATCAGCGACCTGATCGCGGCGGCGCTGGTGATCAGCGTGCCGGTGGCGGCCTGGCTCGGCCGGCTCACCATGGCCCATCTGCTGGCGGTCGCCTTGCTGCTCGGCGTCGCCACGGTCTTCTTCACCGCGGCCTGGACGGCGTACCTGCCGGCGATGTTCGACGCGGACGACCTGGTCGAGGCGAACTCGGCCCTGCAGGGCACCGAGTCGGCGGCCCAGGTCGCGGGACCCGCGGCGGCGGGCCTGCTGATCGCGGCCGTCAGCACGGCCGCGGGCCTGGTGGTGGACGCGTTCAGCTTCCTGTTCTCGGCACTCAGCCTGTGGCGCATCCGCCGCGCCGAGCGCCGGCCGGCGGTCACCGGGCGCGGGAGCATCGGGCACGACATCGCGGAGGGCGTCCGCTGGCTGAGCCGCGACCGGTTCCTGCGCAACCTGACCGTCTACGGCGCGACGGCGAACCTCTGGCTGACCGGCATGAACGCCATCACGGTGGTCTTCCTGGTCCGCGAGGTGGGAGTCGGCACCACCGGGGTCGGCCTGCTGCTGGCCGCGGTCGCCCTGGGCGGCGTCGGCGCGGCAACCATGACGCCGCGGCTGGTGGGCCGGCTGGGCGGGGCCCGGACGCTTGTCGCCTGCAAGGTCTTCGCCGGCCTGGCATCGCTGCTCGTGCCGCTCACCCGGCCGGGACCGGGCCTGCGCTTCTTCGTCGCCGGCATGCTCGGCGTCGCCGCCGGCTCCATCGCGGGCAACGTGGTGAGCGCCGGCTTCCGGCAGGCCTACGTCCCGGCCGCCCTGCTCGGCCGGGTACTGACCGGCATGCAGTTCGTGAACTTCGGCGCGATCCCCGCCGGTGCCGTCCTGGGCGGCGCCACCGCCGGCCTGCTGGGCGTCCGGGGCGCCATGTGGATCATGGCGATCGGCTTCGCCCTGAGCGGCCCGATCCTCGCCCTCGGACCCCTGCGCGGCCGCCGCGACCTGCCGGTGGCGGACGTCGCCCTCGCGGGCTGTGCGCCCTAGTAGTAGCCGGCCGGCTCGGGTACGGGGGCCGGCGCCACCGGCTGCCGGGGCGCGCGTCGTTTGACGAACGGCGAGAGGCGGGGCTGCCGCTTGGCGGCAAGGTCCTCCACCCAGCCGATCGTCACCACGATGGCCGCGATCAGGACGAGCGCGACCCCGAAGCCGGCCGCGTTCCCGAGGCCCTCGGTGGGAAGCTTCCAGAGCTCCAGCGGGCCGTAGAGCATGACCGCGGCGGTGATGGCCACGTTGTGCCACAGGTAGATCGTCACGGCCCGGTTGTTCACCATCGACACGAAGCCGTCCAGCGTGCGGATCCGGGCCAGCCAGTCCATCCGTGGCGACCAGCGCATCAGAGCCAGCACGAAGCCCAGGGAGAAGATCGAGTACGCGACCGGGTGGCCGGGCAGGTCGATCCCCTCGTCCCCGGGGTGCAGCACGGCCCAGCCGAGGCCTCCGCCGACGCAGACGGCGGCGAGGCTGAGGACCAGCGCGGGGCGCAGCTTGGCGAGGTCACCCTCGCGGTGCGCGAAGCCGAGGACCCAGCAGGAGCCGTACATCAGGATGTTGTGCAGGACCCAGGCGATGGTCTGGCCGAGCGTGTGCGGGTACGCCATCAGCACCATCAGCAAGAGCAGCGGCAGCAGCACGGTCGGCAGGCTCCACCGGCGGTAGAGGCGCAGCAGCCACGGCGAGAGCAGCACGAGCCAGAGGTAGGTGACCAGGTACCAGAGCACCCCGGCCGCCGGGTAGCCGAACTCGCTCGACGGCGGGTCGGCGATCGGGAACACCCAGAGCAGCAGGTGCGGCCAGGACGGCTGGTCCGGCCAGCCGTGGCGGATCATCGTCGGCACGGCGACCAGCGCCATCACCCACAGTGCGGGCAGCAGCCGTCGCAGGCGGTTCTTGATGGTCTTGAGCTCGGAGCGGTCGAGGGACTTCACCATCAGCGAGCCGCCGAGCGCGAACATCACCCCCATCGAGGGGAAGACGAGCTCGAGCGCGGCGATCGGAAACGCGTGGAACACAACCACCCGAATGATGGCGATCGCACGCAGAGTATCGAAGTATCGGTCTCTTCCGATCGACTTTGCCTCAGCCACAACGCCCCCAACAGCACCAACACGAAAACCCGCAGAGAGCGGCGACTACGGACAGTAGCGAAGTTCGGGATCGATTCAGTCGGCCGAACGGACCGTAACGATCACCGTTCAGGTCCGGGCCACACGGCCGGACCGCCGTCACCGGGTGGGTCCGAGGGTCGACATCGATGTCATAATTGCGGCCTGCGCCGGATTCGCCGGTCCGCCGCACCACCGCCGAAGAGTTCGGAGCAGCATGTCCGTAGCCCGGTCCGCCGAGGGGACCGCCGACGCTTCACCGCGCCGGCCGACGCTCACCCAGGTGGCCGCCCTGGCCGGGGTGAGCCTCAAGACGGCGTCTCGGGCGCTGAACAGCGAGCCCAACGTGGCCGAGTCCACCGGCCGCCGGGTCCGCGACGCGGCGGACCACCTCGGCTACCGGCTCAACGGCATCGCCCGGGAGCTGCGCCGTGGCGGCACCTCCGCGCTTGTCGGCCTGATCAGCGGCGATCTGACCAACCCGTTCTACTCGGCCGTGGCCAGCGGCATCGAGCGCGAGCTGCGCCAGCACGGCCTGCAGCTGGTGACGGCCAACAACGACGAGGACGCCGAGCTCGAGCACGCGCTGATCGACGCGTTCCTCGAGCGGCGGGTGCGCGCCCTGCTGGTGGTGCCGAGCGCCGAGCGCCACGCGTACCTGGCGATCGAGGGCAGCCACGGCGTGCCGTTCGTCTTCCTGGACCGGCCGCCGGTCGGGGTGGACGCCGACGTGGTCGTCATCGACAACGCGGGCGGGGCGCGGGCGGCCGCGGAGCACCTGCTGACCCGCGGGCACCGCCGGATCGCGCTGGTCGCCGACCTGGCTCGGATGGTGCCGCAGCGGGGCCGGATCGAGGGCTTCCAGCAGGCGATGCGCGCCGCCGGCAACGACGAGTGGGAGCCGTTCCTGCGCACCGACGTGCACGACGTGCGCCGGGCCGAACAGACCGTCCGCGAGCTGCTGGAGCTGGATCCGGCGCCGACGGCGCTGTTCACGACGAACAACCGGCTGACCACGGGCGCGCTGCGGGCGCTGAAGGAGCATCCCGATCCGCCGGCGCTGATCGGATTCGACGACTTCGACCTGGCCGAGGTGATCGGCACCACGGTGGTGGCACACGACGCGGTCGCGATGGGGCGCGAGGCGGCCCGGCTCGCCCACGAGCGGATCAGCGGGCATTCGGGTCCGGCCCGCTCGATAGTCATCTCCACCTCGATCATCGCCCGCGGCAGCGGCGAGCGCCCACCCCACTGACCCGCGCGAACGTCCGCCGTCTGCCCTAAGGTTCGAGGGGTGACCCTGGAGATCGGGCGTGCGCCGCTGTCGCGCACGGACGCCGCCGTCAGATCCGCGCGGGTGGCCGGCAGCGCGCCTCTGTCGCGTACGGATGTCGCCGTCAAGTCCGCGCAGGAGATCCGCGACGAGCGCCGCGCCGCCGTGCTGCGTACCGAGGTGGCCCTCAAGGTCACGCTGGTCACCCTCACCTGGCTGGTCTCCGTGTCGCTGCTGCTGGGGTGGGGGATCACCGGGCCGCAGCGGCAGCCGGGCACCATCCTGCTGGCGGCGCTGGCCGCCGTCGTGGGCCCGTTCGTCGGCGCGGTCATCGCCACCCGGCACGGCCAGTTCCGGCTCGGCGGGGTCTACGTCGTGCTGACTCTCGCCATGGTGCTTCCCGCGCTCCTGGTCGTCCGGGCAGGATGAGGCCATGGCCGAGAAGGAAGAGCGCGACGGGGTACCGCTGACGAACCTGGACCAGGAGCTCTTCCCCGGCGCCGGCGCCACCAAGCGCGACCTGGTCGACTACCTGGACGCGGTCCGCGACCGGATCGTCCCCGTCCTTCGCGACCGGCCGCTGTCGGTGGTCCGGGTGCTGCGCGGCCAGGACCGGTTCATGCAGAAGAACCTGCCGAAGTACACCCCGCAATGGGTCCCCCGCACGGCGGTGTGGGCCGAGGCGTCGCACCGCGAGGTGCAGTACGCCCTCTGCAACGACCGCCGCACGCTGCTGTGGTTCGCCAACCAGCGCGCGGTCGAATATCACCCGACGCTGATGACCATCGACGAGCGCGACCGCCCCACCCACCTGATCATGGACCTGGATCCGCCGGAGGGCGGCGCGTTCGACGCGGTCGTGCGGGCCGCCGGGCTGGTGCGGCAGGCGCTCGCCGACGCGGGCATGTCCGGCGCCGTGAAGACCAGCGGGTCGAAGGGCGTGCACATCTTCGTGCCGCTCGACGGCAGCGCCGCCACCGTCGACGTGGCCGCCGCGACCCGGGCGCTCGCGGCCCGCGCCGAGCGGATCGACCCGGAGATCGCCACCACCGCGTTCATCCGCGAGGACCGGCACGGCAAGGTCTTCCTCGACGCCACCCGCGCGGGCGGCGCCACCGTGGCGGCCGCTTACAGCCCGCGGATCCGGCCCGGGGTGCCGGTGTCGTTCCCGGTCGGCTGGGACGACCTCGGCGACGTGACGCCTGCCGACTTCACCGTGCACACCGCCCTCGGGCTGCTGAAGGACGGCGACCCCTGGGCCGAGGCGATGCCGCGGCCGCAGCCGCTCGACGCCGGCCTGGTCGAGCAGGGCCACACGATTCCGGTGGCCCGGGTGGCGGCGATGCACGAGGGCAAGCGCCGCGCCCGCGCCAAGCGCGCCGAGGGCGAAGCCGAGGGTTAGGCCAGGTCGCGCCAGAAGGCGACGCTGGCCCGGCCGGGCTCGGAGGGCACCCCGCCGAACTCGGTGCGGAGATAGGCGGCCAGGTTCGCGCCGTAACAGATGACGTCGGTCTGCATCACCGACAGCACCGGATGCCCGGAGGTGCCGTGGCCGGCCGGCAGGTAGCGGTGCGAGTAGACCGGGATCAGCCGTGGCACGATCACCAGCAGCCGGCGGGCGACCACCACCGCATCCTCGGTGGACTCGGGGCGCGGGCCCCAGCCCTCGTACCAGAAATCGTTCTCGGCCACGTCGAAGAGCACGCCCTCGACCGGCAGGGCGAGCTTCTCGCGAAGCTGGCCGCGGTCGCCGTCGCGCCAGTCGGGCCAGCCGCGCCCGATCGGCAGCGCGGCGGACAGGAAGGCCCGGTGATCGTCGGCGAACGAGATCCCGAACTCCTTCTCGACCGCGGCTATCTCGGAATCGGAGAGCCCCGGCCGGATCGTGAAACGGCCGTAGGAGGCGAGCACATCGGCGGCAGCGGCACCCTCGTCGATCACGGCCTCAGCCTAGAGCGACATACACCGATCGGTGTAGACCCGTACTCGAAGGGAGTCACCGGGACAGACGCCGCGGGGACGACGCGGCGGCACCCCGCGCGACCGTAACTTGCGGACATGACAGTCACCGGGATTCTGGAAACCACGGACCGTGAGGGCGCAAGGATGGGGACCATGCCACGATCGCTGCCCCTGGCGGCCGCCGCGCTCACCCTCGTCGGGGTGCCCGCCGGGCTCGCCCTCACCGGCGGGAACGTGCAGGGCGTCATGACGGCAACCCTGGCGTTCTGGCTGGCGATGTTGATGCTGCTGGTCGGCCGGTGGCCGCTGAGCGTGCTGATCACCTCCGTGCTGTTCGTCGTCGCCATGCGCACCTCGGGCCTCGTCGGCAGCGGCTGGGCCTGGCCGGCCACCGCGGCCTTCGCCGCGCTGGCCCTCGCCGGCCGGCTGCGGGCGGCCGTGGCGGTCGGGTCGCTCACCCTCGGCTACGGCCTGGTCTGGGAGGGCGTCGTCGAGCAGAAGTCGTCCGACTGGGTGCTCGGCCACATCGGCGGGGAGGCCCTGTGGCTGGCCGCGGTGCTCGCCGCCACCGTCGCCTACCGCAACACCCGGCGCTGGCAGCAGGAGGTCGCGGCGCGGCTGCAGCAGTCGCTGCACGAGCAGGAGCTGGACGCGCTGCGGCGGCGCGCGGAGGAGCGCGTCGGCATCGCCCGCGACCTGCACGACGTCGTCTCACACACGCTCGCGGTGGTGGGCGTGCACCTCAACGTCGCCCTCGACTCGTTCGACGACGAGCCCGAGGAGGCCCGCGGCGCCCTGCGGCTGGCGCAGGACGTCCGGGGCCGGGCGATGACCGACCTGAAGTCCCTGGTCGACGTGCTGCGCGAGGGCGACCGGATCGAGCCGCCGGCGGCCGGCCTGGAGGGGCTGACGGGCCTGGCCGAGCAGGTTCGCGCGGCCGGCGTCGAGGTGGCCGTCACCGAGCGCGGCGCGCGCGCCGAGGTGCCGGCGCCGGTCGGCACCGCGGTCTACCGCGTGGTGCAGGAGTCGCTCACCAACACCGTCCGGCACGCCGCGGCCACCCGGGTGAGCGTGACCCTGCGGTACGCCGCGACCAGCGTGGAGGTCGAGATCGCCGACGACGGCGCCGGGGAGCCGAAGGGCGCGCCCGGGCACGGGATCATGGGCATGCGGGAGCGGGTCGCCGCGCTGGGCGGGGAGCTGGTCACCGGGCCGGGCCCCCGCGGCGGCTACACCGTCCGGGCGACGATCCCGATCGTGGCCTGACATGACCATCACCGTCCTGCTCGCCGACGACCAGCACCTGGTCCGGGCCGGGTTCCGCAGCCTGCTCAAGCGCGACCGCGGGATCGTGGTGGCGGGCGAGGCGTCCACGGGGGACGAGGCGGTGCGCACCGCCCGCGCGCTGCGGCCGGACGTCGTGCTGATGGACATCCGGATGCCCGGGCTGGACGGCATAGCGGCGACCCGGCAGATCATGGCGGACCCGGACCTGCGGGACTGCCGGGTGATCATTCTGACCACCTTCGAGACCGACGAGTACGTGTTCGCGGCGCTCGAGGCCGGCGCGAGCGGCTTCCTGACCAAGGAGGTCGACCCGGACGGCCTGCGGCACGCCGTGCGGGTGGTGGCGGCCGGGGAGGCGCTGCTCTCCCCCAGCGTCACCCGCCGGGTGGTCAAGCAGTTCGCGCACCGCCCGGCCCCGGCGCCGGGCGGCGGCAAGCGGCTCGCGGCGCTGACCGCCCGCGAGCGCGAGGTGGTGCAGCTGGTCGCCACCGGGCTGTCCAACGAGGACATCGCCCGGGAGCTGGTGATCAGCCCGCTCACCGCGAAGACCCACATCACCCGGGCCATCGCCCGGCTCGGCGTCCGCGACCGGGTCCAGCTCGTGATCCTGGCGTACGAGGAGGGCCTGGTTGGCGGCGGCGCCGCGGAGCCGAGCTGACATCGATGTCAATCGAGCGTTAGGAAACCTTGCATATCGATAGACTTAGACATGACGATGTGTGCCGGAGGTTCATACAGCCCTGAGAAGGAGACGGCATGCACCGGCCACGATGGGGTGTCGCCCTGTTATCCGTCACATTGATCGCCACGGCCGCCTCGCTCGCCCTGGGCGGCGGCGCCCGGGCCGCGGCGGCCACCTCGTTCGGCTCGTCGTTCGAGACCGACGATCCGCAGCCGGCCTGGACCGACACGGTCGACGCGGACGCGAGCAGCGCGGGCGTCGACGGCAACGTCGTCGTCGGCATGCCGGGCAGCCTGCGCGGCCACGTCACGGCCATCGCCGTCAACGCGGAACCGAACGGCAACGAGGGCGCCGGCAACCTCAACGACGGCGACTCGGCCACCAAGTGGCTCGTCGACACCCCGGCCGGCTGGGCGCAGTACACGCTCGACGCGCCCGCCAAGGTCATCCGGTACGCGCTGACCTCCGCCAACGACGCACCCGAGCGGGACCCCCGGGACTGGACGCTGGAGGGCTCCGCCGACGGCACCGCCTGGACCACGGTCGACACCCGGACCGGGCAGACGTTCGCCGACCGCTTCCAGAGCAGGATCTACGAGGTAGCGGACCCGGCGTCCTTCCCGATCTACCGGCTCAACATCACCGGGCACCCGTCGGGCAACCTCACCCAGCTCGCCGAGCTCGAGCTCGCCGACGACAGCGTGACCACGCCGCCGGCCGGGCCGATGCAGAGCCGCGTCGGCACCGGACCCGCCAGCTCGCCCACCGCCAAGGCCGGCGCGGGCTACACCGGGCTCGCGGCGTTCCAGATCGCCGGCCGGCACACCGCCGAGGGCCGCGGATACTCCTACAACAAGGTCTTCGACGTCGACGTGGCCGTCACCGAGGAGACCGAGCTCTCCTACCTGGTCCTGCCGGAGTTCAACCGCGAGGACCTGACGAACCCCGCCACGTACACGGCGGTCGACCTGGTCTTCACCGACGGCACCCGGCTGTCCGAGCTCGGCGCCCTCGACCAGAACGGCATCGTGGTCAGCCCCGCCGCGCAGGGCGCGTCGAAGACCCTCTACACCGCGCAGTGGAACAAGCGGACCGCGCGGATCGGCCAGGTCGCGGCCGGCAAGACCATCGACCGCATCCTGATCGGCTACGACAAGCCGTCCGGCCCCACCGCCTTCCGCGCCTGGTACGACGACATCACCGTCGCCGAGGTGCCGGCCGCGCGGCCGAAGGCCCATCTTTCCGAGTACGCGGAGACGCGGCGCGGCACCCAGTCGTCGGGCGACTTCTCGCGCGGCAACAACTTCCCCGCCACCGCGGTGCCGCACGGGTTCAACTTCTGGACCCCGGTGACCAACGCCGGCACCACCAGCTGGCTGTACGAGTACCACCGCCGCAACAACGCCGCGAACCGGCCCACCCTGCAGGCGTTCTCCGCCAGCCACGAGCCCAGCCCGTGGATGGGCGACCGGCAGACGTTCCAGGTGATGCCGAGCGCGGCGGCCGGCGTACCCGATGCCAACCGGGCCAACCGCGCGCTGGCGTTCGGTCACGAGAACGAGGTCGCGAAGCCCTACTACTACGGCGTCACGTTCGACAACGGGCTCAGGACCGAACTCGCGCCGACCGACCACGCGGCCCTGTTCCAGTTCACCTTCACCGGCGACAGCTCGAACCTGATCCTGGACAACGTCAACAACAACGCCGGGCTCACCATCGACGCGGCCAACGGGACGGTGTCCGGCTGGTCGGACGTGAACAGCGGCGGTCTCTCCGCCGGCTGGACCCGGATGTTCATGTACGCCACCGTCGACGCGCCGGTCACGGCAAGCGGCATGCTGGCGACCGGGAACCGCCCGTCGACGGGCTACCTGAAGTTCGACACGACGCAGCACAAGACCGTGCGGATGCGCATCGCCACCTCGCTGATCAGCGTCGCGCAGGCCCGGCACAACCTGGACCTGGAGGTCGCGGCCGACGCCACCCTCGACTCGGTGCGCGACAGCGCGCAGGCGCTGTGGGACGCCAAGATGCACACCGTCGAGGTCGAGGGCGCGTCCCAGGACCAGCTCACCACGCTCTACTCCAACCTGTACCGGCTGTTCCTGTACCCGAACTCCGGCTTCGAGAACACCGGCAGCGCCGCCGAGCCGGCCTACCGGCACACCGTGCAGTCCGCGGTGACCAGCCCCGCCAGCACGCCGACGGAGACGGGCGCGCCGGTCAAGGACGGCAAGGTCTACGTCAACAACGGCTTCTGGGACACCTACCGGACGACGTGGCCGGCGTACTCGCTGCTCACGCCGAACGAGGCCGGCGAGATGGTGGACGGCTTCGTCCAGCAGTTCCGCGACGGCGGATGGGTGTCGCGCTGGTCCGCGCCGGGCTACGCCAACCTGATGGTCGGCACCAGCTCCGACGTCGCGTTCGCCGACGCGTACCTGAAGGGCGTTCCCGGTTTCGACGCCGAGACCGCCTACCGGGCCGCGCTGAAGAACGCGACGGTGGCACCGCCGAACGCCAACGTCGGCCGCAAGGGCCTGGCCGGCTCGATCTTCAAGGGCTACACGCCGAGCGACGCGACCGGCGAGGCCACGTCCTGGGCGATGGACGGCTACATCAACGACTTCGGCATCGCGAACATGGCCGAGGCGCTGGCGAAGAAGGACGGCCCGAAGGCGAAGGAGTACGCCGAGCAGGCCGAGTACTTCCGCAACCGGGCGCAGAACTACGTGAACATGTTCGACCCGTCGGTCGGCTTCTTCCAGGGCAAGGACTCGTCGGGCAACTGGCGCAACCCGGCGTCCACCTACGACCCGCGGGTCTGGGGCTACGACTACACCGAGACCGACGGCTGGAACATGGCGTTCCACGCCCCGCAGGACGGTCAGGGCCTGGCCAACCTGTACGGCGGACGCGACGGCCTGGCGAAGAAGCTCGACAAGTTCTTCGACACCGACGAGACGGCCACCTTCTACGGCTCGTACGGCGGCCCCATCCACGAGATGTACGAGGCCCGCGACGTCCGGATGGGCCAGTACGGCCACAGCAACCAGCCGTCGCACCACATCATCTACATGTACGACTTCGCGGGTCAGCCGTACAAGACGCAGAAGCTGGTCCGCGAGGCGACGTCCCGGCTCTACCTGGGCAGCGAGATCGGCCAGGGCTACCCGGGAGACGAGGACAACGGCGAGATGAGCGCGTGGCAGATCTTCAGCGCGCTCGGGTTCTACCCGCTGCAGATGGGCAGCCCCGCGTACGCGATCGGCTCGCCGATGTTCACCAGGGCGACCGTCAACCTCGGCGAGGGCAGGAAGATCGTCGTGAACGCGCCGGGCAACAGCCGGAAGAACGTCTACGTGCAGTCCCTGAAGGTCAACGGCAAGGCGTACGACTCGACGTCGCTGCCACACTCGGTGCTCGCGGACGGCGCGACGCTCGACTTCACCATGGGCGCGGAGCCGTCGAACTGGGGCACCGGCGCCGACGCGGCACCGCCGTCGATCACCAAGGGCGCCGCGATCCCGGCCCCGCTGCGGGACCTGACCGGCCCGGGCCGCGGCACCGCCTCGGACCCGGCCCTGGTCGACGACACCTCCGCCACCCAGGCGACGTTCGCCTCGCAGACGCCGGTCTGGCAGTACCAGTTCGCCGGCGCCGGCGAGCGTGCCGACTACTACACCCTCACCTCGGGCACGGTGGCCGGCGACCCGAAATCCTGGAAACTGCGAGGCTCCTACGACGGCACCACCTGGGCGACCATCGACGAGCGCACCGACCAGGCGTTCGACTGGCGCCTGCAGACCCGCCCGTTCAAAATCGCCGGCCCCGGCCGGTACGCGTACTACCGCCTCGAGGTCGGCGCCAACACCGGCGAGGCGAGCACCACGCTCGCCGAGGTGGAGCTGCTCGGCGTACCGGAACCGGCCTGCACCACGGTGATCTCCGACAAGATCGTCGGTGCGGTGTCGGTGCGCTCCGGCGTCACCTGCATCAAGGCCGGCGCGCAGATCACCGGCCTGGTGTCGGTGTCGAGGGGCGCCTCGCTCTACGCCACCGGCGCGACCCTGCGGGCCGCGGTGACGGCGAACGGCGCGGGCACGGTCTCGCTGCTGCACTCCACCGTGTCCGGACCGCTGACCGTCAGCGGCTCGGGCCCGGTGGGCGTGGAGGCCTCGACCCTCAAGGGCGCGGTCACCCTGCTCACCAACACCGGCTCGACGGTGGTCTCAGGCAACGCGATCGGCGGAACGCTGACCTGCATCGGCAACAAGCCGGCGCCGGTCGACAACGGTCTGCCGAACACCATCGGCGGCGGCCGGCTCGGCCAGTGCAACCGGTTCTGACCTGAACCATCCGGCGCGGCCGCCTCCCGGTTTCCGGCGGGGCGGCCGCGCGGGCCGTCGCCGTTTTAGCATGGCGGAATGTCCGACAACCTCTGGGCCGTCATCGCAGCGGCCAACCTGTGCACGCTCGCCACCATCAAGCGCGACGGACGGCCCCAGCTGTCGGACGTGAACTACACGGCCGACGACCAGACCCGGGTGCTGCGCGCGTCCACCCGGGACTCGCTCGCCAAGGTGCACAACCTGCGGCGCGACCCGCGCGGCAGCGTACGGGTCGCGGGGCCGGGCGGCGCCGGCTACGTCGTCGCCGAGGTGCACGCCACGGTCTCGCCGGTCTCCGCCGACGAGCACGACGCGACGGTCGAGGAGCTGATCGAGGTCTACCGGCTGGTCGCCGGCAAGGAACACCCGGACTGGGACGACTACCGCCGGGCGATGGTCGCGGACGGCCGGCTCGTACTGAGCCTGCACGTCGAGCGCCTGTACGGCTGGGTGATGTAGCGCCGCCAGGTGCCGCCTCGCCGCCTCGCCGCCTCGCCGCCTCGCCGGCGAACTCTGATCCCCTTGTGCGGCGCCGTCGCGGGCCACACCCGCGCTCGGCTGGTCGGTGCCGGGGCGGCTGAGGTGCGTAGATCGTCGTGTGTGGACGACGGACCACGAACAGCAGCCGAGTCGGGGCGAGGGGTGCCCGGTCTCGGCTGACCGCGCGGTTCGCGGCTGGATGCGCGCATCGGCGGGCGGTGGATCGCGCGTCGCGCAGCGGTCTCCTCTCGATTCGGCACTAGCGCCGACAGATTTGCTATGCAAACCTATTGGCATGACTGCTGATCCGCTACCCGCCTATGGCGAACCCCGCCGGTTGCTGTCAGACGTGCATGCCCTGGCCCGCCGGGTGCGCCTCGACCAGCGGCTGACCTGGGTCACGCTGCTGGTGCTCGCCGTGGTGACATACCTGGGAATCTGGTTCGACGTGCACTTCATGTCGGTGCACTGCGCGGCCGACCACGTCTGCCGGTTCTCGCGCCAGGGCGTGCTCTACTACTGGCCCCCCGCTCTCCTGCTGGCCTACGCCGCGATCGCCTATTCGTACATCCGGGTCGCCCGGGCGCGCGGGCTCGGCGCGCGCGTGATGCCGTACGCGATCACCGGTGCCGTGACAACGCTGCTGTTCACCGCCGCCTGGGTGGCGGAGAGGATCTATCTGGCGGGGCGGGCGCTGGCGGACAACCCGCAGCCGAGCCCGCCGTGGGTGCTGTTCATCGATCGCCTGATCGGGCCGTGGGGCATGATCGGGATCGCGCTGCTGGTCCTCGCCCGACTCGAACGCAATTTCGCCTTGTTCGCCTTCACCGCCGGTTACCTGGCGGTGGTGCTGGTGCCGATCAACTTCGGCTGGGTCGGCAACGGCGGCAACACCCGGATGTACTGGGTGCCCGGCCAGGTCATCAGCGCAACCGTGTTGCTGCTGGGCGCGGCCGGCTTCGCCATGGCCCGCCGCCGACGCCGGTGAACGTCATGACCGGCGCCTTCGATCCGGAGGCCGCACACCCGATCACCGGCCTGGACGAGGTGGTGCATCAGCGGGTCCGGCTGGGCGTCCTCGCCATCACGCACGAGGCGCGCCGGGTCGAGTTCGGCTACCTGCGTACCCAATTGGACCTGACCGCCGGCAACCTCTCCAAACACCTGAGCGTGCTCGAAGCGGCCGCCCTGATCGAAATCGAGAAGGGCTACGAGGGCCGCCGTGGCCGCACCTGGATCACCCTGACTCCCGCCGGCACCGCCTCGCTCGCCGACGAGATCGCGCGCCTCAAGCAGCTCATCGCCCGAGTCGAGACCAGCGACATCCCGGAGGACCGATGACCACCGCACTGACCCGCCGACGCCTGCTCACCGCCGCCCTCGCCGCCGGGGCGGCCGGACCGCTCGCCCGAGCCGACCGCTCCTCGGCCGCCGCGGCCAGCCGGCCCGGCCTCAGCCGGCCCGGCCTCAGCCGGCCCGGGCTCGGCCGGCCCCGTCTCACCCTGCCCGCGCCGACCGGGCCGTGCCGGGTCGGCATCGTGTCACTGCACCTGATCGATACAGCCCGTCCGGACCCCGTCGCCGGCCCGGGTCACTACCGCGAACTGATGGTCAGCGTCTGGTACCCCGCGACACCGGACGCCCGGCGCCATCCGGCAGCGGTGTGGCTGCAGGACGCGCCGTTGCGCGGCCTGCTCGCCGACAACGACCTCCCGGTCGACGTCGCCGCGACACCGCTCACGGCCGGGCGCGACGGAGCCCCGGCGCTGCGGGCACTCGGCAGGCGGCCCGTCATCGTGTTCTCCCACGGCTCCAACGGACACCGCTCCGAAACCACCGTCATCGTGCAGGAACTAGCCAGCCACGGCTACGTCGTGGTCACGGTCGACACCCCGTACGACGCGTTCAGCGAATTCCCCGACGGCCACCTCGCCGTCCCCAGCGAGGACGTGCCGACCACGCCCTGGGACCACGCCGACGACATCCCGTTCGTCCTCGACCGCATCGAAGACCTCGCCGCCGGCCGCAACCCCGACGCCGAGCACCACCGGCTGCCGGCCGGGCTGGCCGGGCTCCTCGACATGCGCCGCGTCGGCATGTTCGGCTACTCCAAAGGCGGCACCGCGACCGCCCTGGCCATGATCGGCGACCAGCGGATCCGGGCCGGGCTCAGCCTGGACGGCCCGATGCAGTGCCAGCCACCGATCACCACCGACATCGACCGGCCATTCCTGATGATGACCGCCACCTTCACCAGCGCCGCCGACACCAGCGCCGCCGACTTCTGGACACATCTGCGCGGCTGGCACCGCAACCTGCAGATCGACGGCGGCACCGAGCTCTCATACTCCGACGCCGTCTGGCTGCTCCCGCAGATAGCCCGCCTCACCGGCATGAGCGACACGGACCTGGCCGGCTGGATCGGCACGTTCAGCCCGAGCCTGGCAGTCCAAATCCAACAGGCGTACCCCCTCGCCTTTTTCGACATGCACCTACGCCACCGCAGGCAACCCCTGCTCGAACGCCCGAATTCACCCTTCCCCGGGGCGCACTTCATCCCCTGACCCGCCTGCCCCGGCGTTGAACCGGGAACGGGCTGAGTGCCGCCGGCTCAGTCTGCTGCGGGTCCACCAGGAAGGAGACCCGGTGCGATGACACCCGTATCAGCACTGGCCCAGGGTCGGCGCGTACAGGTGTTCGTAGGTCCCGCTGAGTCTCACTCAGGACCGCTTGATCTCACTGTCGTGTCGTATACGTGTCGGCGATCAAGCCGCCTTGACCGGCCGCTCCCCCTCCGGCGTGTCAGCCGCCGTTAGGACCGCCTCAACCCGTCGACGGGCCGCTTCATCCTGGCCATAGACGCACTTCGCGTACACCGCGTGAGGATGTGCACGCTGTGTCCGGCCCCCTCGGCGACCTTGGTAGCCGGATCCAGCGTTCACCCAAAGCGACACGGCGGCGTGCCGGAGGTCGTACGGGCGCCGGGCCAGCCGCGAGCGGATCTGCACGGGTGTCAGAACGGCCTCACGAGCGTCACGCCATGCCTTGCCTTGCCGTAGGTCTTGCTCGGGATCGGCCGGCCCAGCGTCGGCACGAACCGACCGCCGGGCCCGCGCCTGGTTACGAACAGCCGGCCATCCTTCGACGGCTTGTACTCGGCAAGGTGATGATCGAGAAGGGCCACCAGTGCCGGTGGCGCGGGGACATCCCGGGTCGCGGAGTCGGCCCAGTGCTTGAGGCCACGCCGCTCGATCGTGCCATCCGCGTCGCCCCACCCGTTGCCCACCGCAACCGTTGACCCGGTGAGGCGCAACATGCCCCATCCGCCCGTGGCGGTCGGGCGTTCGAACTCCTCCTCACGGAGGTTGAACACTTCCTCGGGCCGCAGGGCCGAGTAGTACATACAGCCTAAGAACGCTTCAAGCTCGGGAACGCTGGCACGCACGACTGCGAGCAGGGCGCGGGCCTGCTCGGGATAGACCACCGCTTTCCGGTCGATCTCGTCGTTGTGCTTCGGAGCCACCGAGCTCACGACGGACAGCGGATGAACCTCCAGCAGACGTAGCTCGACTGCGTACTTGAGAGCGCCCGAGAACACAGCACGCTTCCGGGCGACAGTGCTGGGCGACGCGGCCTTACCGTCCTTCATTCGGAGCGCGAGCGTGTCGAGCGCACCGTCAGCGGTAGTGGGCGGACCGCGAGGAGGAGAAGGAGCCACACTGACAAGGAACCAGCAGCTCGACCGATTGCGCTTCCCCTTCCACTACTCCTCAACAGCAGGCGCGAACTCATGCCTCACCAGCTGATCAATTGCACGATCTATCTGACTCTCCTTGAACAGGCGAGCCTTCCGCGGAGTCCACGACGCGACGTAGTCGTATATTTTCCGCCGGCTGCCCTCTGCCAGTCCAGCGTGCGTCAGCGCCCAGTGCGCTGTTGCCAAGAGTTCTAGCCCGTAAGGCGTTTCCCAGTCGTCGACCAAGAGTGAGACCCTGGCAAGCCGGTTTAACGTTTCCGGATGGTTGCGGAGAAAGGTTGACGCGCGCTCGTCTGCGCCCTCCACCAAGCCGATATGCGGCTCGCGACTCCGGTCCCCGTAACCGACTGTGTAATGGCCTTCCATGGCGATTAGCACATGATTGAGATTCTCTGCGTATGGCCCGTAGTGTGCTCTCACATACTTGAGCCTTAGCGCCTCACCGCTCTCTTGTAGGAAGTAAGCCAGCTTCTGAACCTCTAATGCTGAGAGCCGATACCAGTCAAGCGCACGATACTGCTTCAGTAGAAGCAGTAGAGCGGCCCGACCTAGCGTCATCTTCGGCCGTTCAGTGCGAATAGGCATATTCTCGGCCTCAGGCGCACCATTTGGCGGAAACAGTAGGACCTCTACGTCTAGGTCTTTGAGTGAAGCAACGATCAGCGGGTGAACGTCTGACCAGTTCAACCCTCCGTTGCCGCAGCCAAGTGGCGGCAACGCAATGGATTTGATCTGATACTCTGCGATCACTCGCACCAGGTCTTGCAACCCGGAAGCAATGTCGCCCAAACGACTATTGCCGCGCCAGTGACGCTTGGTTGGAAAATTGATGATGTAGTGGGGCGACTGAATTTGACCAGTCGACCACACGAACATACGGCCAGGTACAACGTCGCCCTTCTTAGCAGCACGTTCGTACGCCCGAAAATTTCCGGGGTACGCCTGCCGGAACTGGAGCGCTATACCCTTTCCCGCCACCCCAACCGTGTTAACGGTGTTCACCAAGGCTTCCGCCGACGAGTCCAGCAGATTACCTTCCGTCTCCTTAATCACTTTGTCACCTCCCGCACCCTAGTACTCATAATACCATTCCGGTTGAACGGAACAAGGTAGATCGATACCTACGTCGCGCAGCAGTCGCTCGACTTCATTCTTCATCTGCACCGTTCTAGTACCTACTGCCCGGAACATATTCAAGTCAATCGTCTGGTGCACGAGGAACTCGGCCTGGCGTCGTCGCATCCGGTCAGGATCATCGTCAGTGTCATTCCACATCCTCTCCTTCATCAAGGGAAGATCAACGGATTGCAGGTCTGCCAGATCTGCATAGAAGGCCTTCGGCTCCCTGATTGGGTGACCATCGGTGAATGCGAACTCCAAGCCGGCCGACGCAACGTCCTCGGCATAGGTGGCAAAGTAGACAAGATCGTCCTGACTTTCCGGCTTGCCCGTGACTCGGCCGTTCTTGTAGACGTACAACATCGGAGAGCGCGTACCGAAGTAGAACGGCACGTAGTCCGCCAGGGTCCCCCCGGGCGGTACCTCCACTGGGGTGGTGGAGCGCTTTTGCTTTAGGTCGGAGTACGCGATATCGCGCGCAGTCAGATCGGACTCTCGGCACAGTCGATCACAAAGCAGGCAACTCGCACCAAGGATCTTGGGCAAGTTCGCCTTGTGGGTGAAGTGATAGATCGGTGTCACACCATCCGCCTACGGGCCACCATGCGCAGTTCATCGTTGATCCGCAGGCTACACACCGAGTACGACAGAATTCGATCAGCGGGTGCCCCGCCACCTCCCGGGCGCAGCGGCCCCCGGCAGGCGCCAGGTAGCGGCCCTCGCACCGGATCCTGGCGAGTCGGCCAGGCCACAGGATCCGGCCCGGGCAACAGGACCTGCTCACCTCGATGTGGGCACCCGTCCGACGGCGCGAGTGGCTGTGTCGTATGCGTGTCGCCTCGCGTCAGCCCGTGCTCAGCCACCCTCGTCGGCGGCTTGCATGCAGCGGACTGTGAATCCGTCGCAAAGCGACAGAGGCTCACATCAATAAGGCATGGCCGCAACGTCCGACCGAACGCCTACCGGTCTGCCTCAGTCGGTGCCATCCTGCACCGGGTAGTGGATAACGACCGCACCGCCGGTGGCGTAGTTGGCGACATCGGTGGCCACCCGCTGGCCTTGCGGCGACGCCCGCGCCGTGGCCATGGCGGCGGCGTCAGCGAAGTCGCCTTCGAAGACCGCGAAATATGGCGCTTCTCCGTTGGTCGCCGCCACATCGAAGCTGTAGCGCCACCCAAGCAGGCCGGGCAGATTCATGACCAGTGGAAGGTGGTTGGTCACGTAGTAGTCGCGGAAGTGGTCAGGGTCGGCGGGCTTGGAATACAAGACCACCAACTTATGCATGACGATCTCCGTCCACTCTGCCAAGGACGGGACGGTAACACTCCGGGTGACCTGAGAGCGAGCACACCGCCGGCCACAGGTCAGGGCAACTGGGCATCGAGTTCGTCGAGCACGTCGCGGACATACTCCTGCCCGAGCCCGTCCGGCAGTGCGACGCGGACCGCGTAGGCGAGCTCCACGAATGCCTGCCGTACCGTGGCCAGTTCCTCCCTGGACAGCTCGATGCGGTGCCACGACGCCGTGGGCGACTTGGCCGGCTCGTCAACGAGCCTGTGGGCGACGGTCTGGGCCAGGGCGTATGGGGTGCCGGTGCGCGTGTCCCACTCGTCATCGCCCAGTTCCTCCGCCGCGCACGCGAGAAGCTGCCCCCAGCGGCGGAAATCCGCCGGGTCGCCGCGCAGCTCGTACCCCGTGGGATGCAGCCGCACTGCCGTGCGGGCGATCGGCACGTCGTCCAGGCCAACCATCCTCTCGCCGAGTTTGAACTGAACGTTCTGCCGCTGCCAGCCCCGCGCGATATCGAGCGCGCCCGCCTGGTCGGCACCGGCCAGCAGCAGCACGGTGCTCACGGCTTGCTCGTTGCGTTCGATGGCATGCATCAGCGCGGTGTGCCCGTAGCCATCGAGCGCGTCCGGATCAGCACCCGCGGTGAGCAGCACGTCAACGGCGGCCTGGTCACCGCGCCGAGCGGCGAGGATGAGCGCTGGGGTGCCGTCGGAACGCCGCGAGTTCGGATCAGCGCCGTGGCTGAGCAGCATGCGGATCGTGGCGGGTGCGGCCGACCTCAGCACGGCCTGGACGATCGGGGTCTCCTCGCCAGGCGCGGCATCGACACCGAGCTCCAGCAGGTACCGCAGGACCTCCAACGCCGCGGCCCGGGGCCTGTGCCCAGTGGCGGCGATCGCGGTGACGAGCAGGCTGCCACGGCCGGTGCCCTCGACCTCGAGCGCGCCACGATCGACGAGTAGCCGGATGACATCGAGGTGGCTCTCCCTCACCGCCGACCGCAGCGGTGACTCGTACTGCGGCCTCCTCGCCCGCAGCGACGCCCCCGCTTCCACCAGCAACCGGGCGATCTCCAGCCGCCCCTCGCCCGCCGCCTCCGACAGCCCGGTCACGGCGAAGCGGCCGGCGGCGGAGTCCGGGTCGGCGCCGTCTGCGAGCGCTTTCGCCACGGCCGCCGGATCGGCCGCACGGACGGCCGCAACGAGCTGTGCATCATGATCCATGCCAGCGACCCTATGGGGTTCGTGTCGGCGGATGCGTTCCAGAAGCGACCCTTCCGTCACTGGTGTCACTCATGTCACTCCGTGTCAGCGTTGCCACAGGGTGTCGTTCCGGTCGACGCCGTGCCGCACCAGTCGGCGACCGTCACCGGGACGGCCGACGTGTAGCCGTCCGCGTACCGGGCCCATAGGCCCGGGGCTACGAACCCCGGGCCCTCATGGCGTGCGGTCCTACTGCCGGGTCCAGGTCCAGTCCTTGATCAGCACCTCGTGCTGCGGGGCGGACGTCGCTGCGGATCCGGGGTAGATGGAGATCGCCTCGGCCTGCAGACGTGCCGCGACCTCGGTGCCCCAGCCGTTCTTGGGCGTCCGGGAGTACGGCGCCGCGATCTGGGTGCCGTCGATGGAGAGTTCCACCCGCTGGCCGGCCGGGTCCACCAGGAAGGAGACCTGGTGCCAGGCCGTGTCCGGCTTCAGGTAGCCGGCCGCCGCCCAGGAGCTGCCCGTCCATACCCGGATCTTGCCGAAGTTCGAGTCCCACGGGTTGAGGACCCACTGGAACGCGGTGCCGTGGTCGACCCGGGTGTTCGCGCCGTCCCAGACGAACAGGCCGCCCTCGACGGTCTGTGCGTTGCGGGGGCCGCCGGCCGTGGACGGCACGAAGGGCATCTGGAAGGAATAGCTTGCCTGGTGCACGAGCGCCATCATGGACGGGTCCGTGATCGGCTTGTACGTGATGTTGTGCGCCATGATCCCGCGGTTGAGGATGTTGGCGCGCAGCCGGGAATCGGTGCCGCGGTGCTCGGTGGTGATGTCGGCGGCGTTCACCGGCGCCTGGCCGGCAGCGGCATAGACGCCGTCGCCGACGACGGTCGTCGGCCGCGGACGGACGACTGGTTCAGGTTAGGCATGAGCCCTAATCGACAGGCCGCCGATGACTCAGAAGGTCATTGCACTGTGACCCATGTATCAGCGATACGCCAGGGTCAGCGCGTACAGGTGTAGGCGGGGGTCGTTCGGGAGGGTGATCGAACGGACCTGTTTGCCCTCGGCCACGGGGATGCTCAGGCCGAAGAGGCTGACCGGTGGGCCGTCGATTCCCTGGCCGGCCTTGATGCGGTGGGGCATCGCGAGCACATTTGTCGTTCCGGTCGACGCCGTGCCGCACCAGTCGGCGATCGTCACCGGGACGGCCGACGTGGTGCCGTCCGCGTACCCGATGGTCAGGGCGGCGGTGACCGGGCCGTTGTGGGTCGTCGCGACGAGCTTGATCGCCGCGTGGTCGCCGGCCGGCAGCAGCAGTGACTGGCCGCGGGCCTTGACCATGTTCTTCGCGGTGCCGGTCGGATCCGGCGCCTGATAGGTGGTCCCGTCCCAGGTCACCGGGCCGGCGGCGGGCAGCAGGTCGGCGTCGTAGCTCCAGCCGCCGCCGTCGAAGTCGCCCTCGGCCGGTGCGGCGACGGTCGCCGTGCCGTCGGCGTTGCGCTCGTTGCCGAGGTCGACGGGGCAGGCGCCGCCCGTCGTCGAGGCGCAGGTGACCGGTTCGCGGACGGTGATGGTGGCGGAGCGCTCGACGGTCCGGGTGCCGGGCGCCGCGACCGAGACCGTCACCGGGTACTGTCCCGCGGCCGTTCCGGCCGGCGCCCGCACGGTCAGCGTCGCGGTGGTTCCGATCGGGAGGTGCCGGGTGATCAGGGTCCTGGGGTGCCGCGGGCTGACCCGCACCTGCCAGCCGGCCGGGGCGGTGGCGGTGATCCGGGGCCGGATGGCCAGGGGTGCCTGCGCGACCACGTCCACCTCGAACGCCGCCTGCTGCGCGGTGGGCGAGCCGGCGGGCAGGGCCGCGGTGGACGGGCGGACGGTGGCGTCCACGTGGGTGCGGCCGTCCGCCGGGGCCCGGTTGACCGACGGTGGCTGGGCGGCGGCCGACGTGCCCCACTTCGACGGGGCGGCGCCGAGGTCGTGGCGGAGTGTGCCGCCGGCGGCGACCGCGGACCAGTCGAGCCAGGTCTTCGCGACGGGGGCGCCGTTGAGCCGGACCCGCCGGATGTAGCGGTCGGTGTCGGAGGCGCCCGGCGCGGTGATCACGAGCCTGTGGTCGCCGATCGTGACGGTCGCCTCGGGGAACTGCGGGCTGCTCACGGCCAGGAAGTTCGCGCCGCTCATGGTCGGGTAGAGGCCGAGGGAGGAGAAGACGTACCAGGCGCTCATCGTGCCGAGGTCGTCGTTTCCGGTCATGCCGTCCGGGCCGGTGGTGAACAGCGTCATCGCGGCCCGGACCACGGTCGCGGTCTTCGCGGGCGCCCCCGTCCACAGATACATGTACGGAGCCAGCAGGTCCGGCTCGTTGTTCGGGTTGTACGTGGCCTTCGCGTAGTAGTCGTAGGGGCTGGCGATCCAGTCGGTGCGCGCGGTGCCGGCGGGGTCGGTGAGCAGCTTGTCGTAGACGAAGAAGTCGTCCAGCCGCCGCTGCGTCGCCCTGCGCCCGCCCATCAGCGAGACCAGCCCGGCCGGGTCCTGCGGCACCAGCCACTGATATTGGAAGGCGCCGCCCTCGTGGAACTGCTCGCCGGCCGCGACCGGGTCGTACGGCGTCAGCCAGGTCCCGTCGGCCGTCCGCGGGCGGAACTGCCCGATCGAGGAGTCCCACAGGTTGCGGTACCACTGCCCGCGCCCGGCTAGCAGCCTGGCGTCGGCGGTCCGGCCCAGCGCGGTGGCCATCAGGGCGAGGGAGGCGTCCGCCGCGGCGTATTCGAGGGTGGCCGAGGCGGGGTGGACGCAGTCGTTGTCGCCGCCCTGGTG
>NZ_JBEZXZ010000060.1:0-43354 GCF_040638275.1 Actinoplanes sp. NPDC026623
CTTCGGGCTGGCCAGCGCTCCGGTCGACGTCCAGCGGTAACTGGACGGCAGAGCACAGGTGTCACCGGTCGGCGGGGGGCTCGTCGGCGGCGTGGTGCCGCCCTCGATCAGGACGAGCCGGAACTGCTGGTTCGCCTGTCCGTGGCAGTCGTACAGCTGGACCTGCTGACCGTTGCCGGTGCCCCAGACGTCCAGGCACCGCCCGGACTGCACGCCGCTGATGGTGCCGTCGGCGTTGACGTTCCACTGCTGGTTCGACTGCCCGTTGCAGGAGTAGATCTGCACGGCGGTGCCGTTGCCGGTGCCGGCGGCGTCCAGGCACTTGGTGCCGTACACCGTGAGTTGTTTGGTGGTGGTGTAGGTCCATTGCTGGTTGGGTTGGCGGTTGCAGTCATACAGCGTTACCCGCGTGCCGTTGTTCTGCGAGGCGTTCGGCACGTCGATGCACCGACCCGACTGCGTGCCCCTGATCTCGTCGACGCCGGAGCCCGTCGAGGGCGGCGTCGAGCCGGGGGGCGTCGGGTCGGTGGGGGTGGGGGTGGCGGCGTTCAGCGCGGTGAGGACCGACGAGTAGGCGGCCTTCTTGTTGCCACCACCGTCGAACAGCAGCGGGCTCTCGCCGGAGCGCCAGGAGTCGCTGTCGCGCACGCCCCAGACGGTGATGCCGACGCAGCGCGGCACGTTGACGCAGGCCTGGGTCAGGCCGGCGTACTGCGAGGTGGACGCGTTGGTGACGTCGGCCTCGGTCAGGGCCACGTCCACATCCAGGGCGGCGAAGCTCGAGAGAGTCTGCTGGAAGTTGCTCGGCAGCGAGCTGCCGCCGGTGAAGTGGGTCTGCAGGCCGACGCAGTCGATCGGCACGCCACGGGACTTGAAGTCCCGGATCATGTTGTAGACGCCCTGTGTCTTGGCGTAGGACCAGTTCTCGATGTTGTAGTCGTTGTAGCAGAGCTTCACCGACGGGTCGGCGGCACGGGCGGTGCGGAAGGCGACCTCGATCCAGTCGTTGCCGGTGGACTGCAGGTTGGAGCTCCGGCGGCTGCCGTTCTCGGCGAACGCCTCGTTGACGACGTCCCAGTAGGCGAGTTTGCCCTTGTAGTGGGCCATCACACCGTTGATGTGGTCGATCATCGCCTGGCGCAGGGTGCTGCCGCTGATGCTTCCCCACCAGCTCGGCTGCTGGGCGTGCCAGGCGAGGGTGTGGCCGCGGACCTTCATGCCGCGCTGGATCGCCCAGTTGTAGATCTGGTCACCGGAGCTGAAGTTGAACTGGCCGCGCTGGGGCTCGGTCGCGTCGGGCTTCATCTCGTTCTCGGCCGTGATCATGTTGAACTCACGCCCGGCGACCGTGGTGTACGTCGAATCACCCAACCGGCCCGCCGCGATCGCGGTGCCGAAATAGCGGCCCGATTGGGCCGCGGCGGCGCCCAACGTACTGGCCGCCGCGTTCGCGGTCGGGACGAGGACCGCCGTTCCGGCCGCAGCCAGCAGACCTGTCGCGGCGGCCAGCACCACTCGGTACCGGATGGGTCTCTTCAACCGATTCATTGACACTCCCTCTTGACCTCGTGCTCGGGACGGCCGATCCACGCCATCCGCTACACGCGAGCCGCTCACGGGTCCGGGTGCGGCAACACCGCGGGGGCTGGCGGCACTGCTGTGCTGGGTTTGTGGCGTTCCAGTCGCCGGCGTCAATGGCGCTCTCGGAGCGGCGAACGACCGCCCTGTGCGCCGACGTCGTCGGATCGCCTTCGCGAGGTTGCGACAGGGGGTGGCGAGCCGACCGCGGGCGTCTGGGATTACGCGGATAGAATCTGCAATCTTCCGGTAATGTTCCGGCAACTTTCGGCGAACGCTACCCCGAAGAACGCTGCCGGTCAATGTCCCTGCGCCGTTTGGAATTCGGCTTATTTTGGTGCCCTGGAAGGGATGTGGCGCTGTACCTGCGCAAACACCCATCGTTCATGGACGATGGCCAATCGATCTATGCATTGATTGAGATCCATGGCTGAAAACCGTTATGACAGAAACTATCGGTAAGTCGCGGAACTTTCAGGAGCACGAGGTAGCCGTCAGGCGGCGCCGCGCGGGTAGTCCGCTACGGAGTGAGCGTCACCGTGACGGTCCGCGTATAGAAGTGGCGGGCCACGGTGCCCTGCTCGCGCGGGCCGTAGCTCGACTCCTTCTCGCCGCCGAACGGAGCATGGAAGTCCACGCCGGTGGTCGGGGCGTTGACCTTCACCATGCCCACGTCCAGCTGGTTCGTCAGCGTCAGCGCCGCCCCGAGATTCCGCGTGTACACGGCAGCGACCAGCCCGTGCCGCACATCGTTGGCCGCCTGCGCCGCGGCGTCGGCGGACTCCGCGGGCAGCACCACGCACACGGGGCCGAAATGCTCCTCGCTCAGCAGGTCGTCACCAGGGGGCACGTCTGCCAGCAACGTCGGCGCCTGGAACCACCCGTCGCCGTCGGGCTGCCGCACACCGGTCAGCACACGGGCACCACCGGCACCGGCGCGCCGCACCGCAGCCCGGATCGCCTCGCGCGGTCGCGACTCGATCAGCGGACCGACCACCGTCGCCGGATCCGCTGGATCACCCACCGGCAGCGCCTCGACGGCCGCGGCCAGCCGCTCGGCGAACGGCGCGGGATCGCCGACCACGATCACCCGGCTGGTGGCGGTGCACTTCTGTCCGGCGTACCCCATCGCCGCCGCGGCGATCGCGGCCGCGGCCGCGTCCTGGTCGGCATCCGGCAGCACGATGGCGGCGTTCTGTCCCCCCATCTCGCATTGCACCGGGATGCCGCGCGTGACCGCCCGTACGGCAACCGCCCGCCCGGCTGCCACCGAGCCCGTGAACGAGATGGCATCGGCCGCATCGACCATCGCTTCGCCGGTCCCGGCGAGGCCGGTCAGCACCGTCAGCACGCCGGGCGGGAGCGCCCCGGCGAACAGTTCGGCCAGCCGCAGCGCCACCGCGGACGACTGTGGTGCGGGCTTGAGGAGGACAGCATTGCCGAAGGCGAGGGCCGGCGCGGCCTTCCAGAGCGGTATCGCGACCGGGAAGTTCCAGGGGGTGATCAGCCCGACGACGCCGTGCGGACGGCGCCGGGTGTGCAGGAGCGACACCCCGTCGGCCGGCGGGTACACCTCACCCTCGGGATGCAGGGCCTGCTGCGCGAAGTAGCGCAGGATCGCCACGCCGCGGCCGATCTCGGCGCCGGCCTCGCCGAGCGGCTTACCGACCTCCCGGACCACCAGGTCGGTCAGTTCACCGGTTGCGGCCGCGACAGCCTCGGCGCAGGCATGCAGGGCGGCCGCCCGCGCGTGCGCCGGCTCACGCGCCCAACCCGCGGCCGCGTCCCGGGCGCCGCCGGCCGCCGCCGCCACCTTCTCCGGCGCCGTGTCGGGAACGCGCACGACGAGGTCTGACGGCGCTTGGGGGGAGCGACTCTCGATCGATGTCATGGCTGGCCCTTCCCGTGGGAAACGTCGCCAACCGCAACCACGAGGTTGGTCAGCGTCCCGAGTGTCTCGGACGTTATCTCGATCGTGTCACCGGGTCGCGTGGTGAAATCGACCCCCGGTACAACGCCGGTGCCGGTCAGCAGCACGACACCGGCCGGAAAGCTCAGCGCCCGGAACAACCAGCAGGCCAGGTCCTCGAAGCCGCGGGCCATCGCCGACGTCGAGGTCGTTCCGGCGTATGCCTCGCGGCCCTCACGCAGCACCCGCAACCCGATCGGGAACGGACCCGGGCCGACCGTCCAGCTCGGCACGATGGCCGGGCCCAGCGCACAGGAGCGGTCGTAGATTTTCGCCTGCGGCAGGTAGAGCGGGTTGTCACCCTCGATCGATCGGCTGCTCATGTCGTTGCCCAGCGTGTAGCCGAACACGTCCCCGGTCGCGTTGAGCACCAGGCCGACCTCGGCCTCAGGGACATCCCAGCCGGAGTCGGCGCGGATCCCGACCGCGTCGCCGTCGCCGACGACACGCCATGGACTGGACTTGTAGAAGAGTTCGGGGCGGTCGCTGTTGTAGACATGGTCGTAGAGGAAACCGTTTCCGGACTCCTCCCTTCGTCCGTCGCGGCTGCGCAGGTACGTCACCCCGGCCGCCCACACCTCCTGCCGGTCGATGGGGGGAAGCGCCTTGTCGCCTGGCATGTCGCCGCGGGCCGCGCGGGCGGCGGCGTCGACCACGGCCCGAGCCTGGTCGAGCGGTAAGGCGAGCAGGTCGGCGAGAGTAGCGTCGAGTTCGCCCCATTTGCCGTCCTGGCGCACCGCCCAGCGTGAGGCGTCGCCGGCGCGCAGATGGTGCAGGGAGATCGGCATTGGCCATCCTAAGTGTGCGGAATGCGGAAATACGGCCGTTCTGGTGGTGCCCAGACCTCTTCCGTCGACGACGAGTCCTGAACCTGGCACCGGGGCCGACGCGGTTACTCTCTTCAGGTGCCGGTGCGTGGGGAGATCGCTGACACGAATCCGGCATTGGGAAGGGACTATCGACATGCCCCGTGTGGTTCCGGCGGTCATCCGAGCACTCGACATCCTCGAACTGTTTCTGGACCGTCCCCAGCTGTCGGCCCGCGAGGTGATGGAGCGGCTTGACCTACCCCGCACCACCGTCCACGAGCTGCTCGTCACGCTCGAGGCTCGCTCGTACCTGATCTCCGTCCCCGGCCAGCCGGTGCGGTACCGGCTCGGCATGCCCCTGTTCCAGCTCGGCGCGGCGTTCGCCGGTCGGCTTGACCTGGTTCGCGAGGCGCAAGGCGTCGCGCGGGACGTGGCCGCCGCGTGCGACGAGGCGGTCCATGTGGCGGTGCTCGACGGCGCCGATGTCATCTACCTCGTCAAGGTCGACAGCACGCACCCCGTCCGGATGGTCTCCGCGGTGGGGCGGCGGTTGCCGGCCCACTGCACGGCGGTCGGCAAGATCCTGCTGTCGGACCTTGACCAGGCGGGCCTGGACGCGGTTCTGACGAAGGGCACCCTGCGGGGCATGACGCCGGAGAGCATCACCGACCCGGATCGCCTGCGGGCACATCTCGATTGCGTCCGTGCCGAGAACGTCGCGGTCGACATCGGCGAGTCCGACAGCGCCATGCGCTGCGTCGCCGCCGCGGTCCGGGACCATTCCGGCGCAACCATCGCCGCGATGAGCGTCTCCGCGCCGATCATTCGCTGGACCCCGCAGGCACAGGTGGAGTGGACCGGACTGGTTCGCGACGGCGCGGCCACGCTGTCCGCCCGCATGGGGTACCTGGCCCCGCCTCGATAGCCCGCCTGCCGGGCCTGGCCGGAACCCGCGTCGAAACATTGACACCTCTCATGGTGTTCCTCTAGCGTCGCGTCCACTCGATACGATATCTCGAACTCAGTTCGAAATCTCGAACGGTGGTGGTCCGTGAGCCTACCGTGGCAGCCCCATCGACCTCCGCGCCATCGATTCCTGGCCGGAGACGGCCCACGACGAGTACGCGTACGCGTTGATCGACGGGGGCGACGCGCTGCGGTCGCCGACATCAGGACACAGCTGGAGCACAGGAGAACGCGGTGTTCGCCACGTACGCCGTCGGCGTGCGGCGGCGCGGGGAGATGAGGGAGGCGAATGTCCATGCAGGACAGGCCGATATGGTCTCGGCGCGGCTTTCTGGGGATGGGAGTGGGGGTGCTCGGCGCAGCCGGCCTGGCCGCGTGCGGGGACACCTCCGAGTCGCCGACCAGGGTGCCGCCGGAGGTTCCGCAGGAGCTGATCGACGGTGCGGCGTCGTTGAAGGGCTCCTCGATGGGGTTGCTGTCGCAGAAGCTGTACTCGACAGCGGCCAACGAGGCGCTCGACAGCTCGGTCAAGAAGTTCGCCGACGCCACCGGGACGACGATCGAGAACAGTCTGGTCCAGGCCGACGCCGGTGATGTGGTGGCCAAGATCGACGCCGAGGTCAAGGGTGGCGTCGCGCGGGACCTGGCGTTCATGACCGACTCGCGATTCGTCGCGCAGTTCCAGGCGCTGGGCGACCTGGAGGACGTGACGGACATCGTCAAGACGCTGACGGCCAAGTACGGCGAGCCCACCGTGGAGGCCAAGAACTTCTGCGTCTTCGACGGCAAGTGGTACGCGATCCCCTACCACTTCATCGGGATCGGGTCGTTCCTGCGCAAGGACTGGATGCAGGACAAGGGCATCGCCCCCAAGGACGTCTACTCCTGGGAGGAGCTTCGGGACCTGTGCCTGGCGATCTCCGATCCGGGCAAGCGCCGGTTCGGCTGGGGCATGACCGTGAACCGGTCCGGTGACGGAAACGGCATGATCGAGGCACTGATCAATTCGTACGGCGGGTCGATCGCCTCGAATGACGGCAAGAAGGTCACGTTCAACTCACCCGAGACGGTGCAGGCGGTGACCTTCCTGGGTGATATCTACACCAACCCCAAATACAAGCCGATGCTCCCGCCGGGGGTGGCCAGCTGGACCGACACCAGCAACAACGAGAACTGGCTCGCCGGGATCCTCGGCTACACCCGCAACCAGTTCAGCGTCTACGCGGACTCCAGGACCAAGAAGAATCCCGTCCATGAAAACACCTACGTCTTCTCCGACTGCATCGGGCCGGCGACCGACAAGCCCCTGCTGCTCGGCCAGTCTCAGGGCTTCGTCGTCTTCAAGGGCGCCAAGAACCCCGCGCTCGCCAAGCTCCTGGCGCAGTACCTGGTCAGCGCGCCCGCGCTGCTCGGGGTGGCGAAGGAGGCGCCCGGCCTGGTGATGCCCGCCTGGGAGAAGGTCTGGGACGCCGACCCGTTCTTCACCAGCGGCGACCCGGCGTTTCCCATGCTGCGCAAGATCACCGAGCAGTCACTGCCGCTGTCCACCAAGAACGGCCTGGACTTCCCGCAGCAGGCCAGCGCGGGCCAGCAGGCCGTCGGCGCGGCCTACGTGCTCACCGACATGATGCAGCAGGTCGTACAGGGATCGGCGCCGGCGCAGGCCGTGACGGCCGCCCACGCGAAGATGGTGCAGATCTTCGCCCAGCAGGGGCTGCCGCAGTGACCTCGGTCCGTCCAGCACCGGCCCCGGTGGCGCAGACATCCTCGCCGCCGGGGCCCGGCTCCCTCACCACGACCCAGCGGCGGCTGGGTCGTGACTGGCGGCTGGCGGCACTGTTCCTGGCACCGACGGCCGTGCTGGTCAGCGCGCTCGTGCTAGTGCCGATCGCCCGGTCGATCGTCACCAGCACCACGGAACGGCACGGCCAGGACAACGTGTTCGTCGGCCTGGACAACTACCTCGCCCTCGCCGGCGACGAGCAGTTCCGTACGGGCGTGGTGAACTCCTTCGTCTTCACCGCGTACGCCGAGATCTTCAAGGTCGTGCTGGGGCTGGCCGCGGCCCTGCTGCTGCACCGCCTGCGCCGGGGGCGGGCCCTGCTGACCGGGCTTCTCCTGGTGCCGTGGGTGGTGCCGACGGTGGTGACGGCGTTCAGCTGGCGCTCGCTGCTCGACCCGATCTTCGGCAGCGTCAACACCGTGCTCACCGCCACGGGGATCGGGCCGTTGCTGGCCACGCTGCATCTGGTCGACAGCTGGCCCGCCGGCTGGTTGTCCGACCCGTCGCTGGCCATGCCGTCGGTGATCCTGGTCAACGTGTGGAAGGGCCTGCCGTTCTTCGCCGTCTGTTTCCTCGCGGGCCTGAAGGCCATCCCGGCGGATCAGTACGAGGCGGCGGCCATCGACGGCGCCTCGTCATGGCGGAGATTCGTCCACGTGACACTGCCCGGACTGCGTCACGTGATCACCGTGACGGTGACCCTGTCGTCGATCTGGACGTTCAACAACTTCGACCTCATCTGGCTGCTGACGCAGGGCGGCCCGGGCGACGTGACCGCGCCGTACGTGCTCGTCGCGTACTCGAAGGCGATCCTTCAGCTGCAGTACGGCGCGGGGGCAGCGGTCACGCTCATCATGCTGCCGGTCATCGGTGGGCTGGTGTTCGTCCTGGTCCGATTGTTGCGCCAGGACACCGGCGTCAACCTACCCGGGCGGACCCGGAGCGCGCCGTGGTCCGGTACGGCGCGCAAGGTGCTCCCGTGGGCCGTCGCCGCGCTGGTCACCGGCCTGCTGGCCTGGGCGTCGCCACAGATCTTCTGGAAAGCGGTGGTGGTGCTCGCGGTGATCCTGCTGATCGTGGCGGCGGTCGGCCGGGTGGTCTCGGCGCTCGAGGCGAACGGGAGTCGACGCGTATCGTCTCTCGTGACGAGCGTGGGGTCCGGTGTCGCGCTGACCGGGTTGCTCGTGTTCACGCTGGGCCCGCTGTACTGGATCGGCGTCACGGCCTTCAAGTCCGAGGGCCAGGTCGTCATGCGCGACAACGACCTGTGGCCGACGCCGTGGACCTTGGAGCAGTTCACCGCGCTTTTCAGCAACCAGCCGTTCGGCCGCTGGTATCTCAACACCCTGCTGGTGTCCGCGGCGTCCACCACGGTGGCACTGGTCTGCGCCGCCCTGGCCGGCTACGCGCTGGCCCGGCTGAGGTTCCGCGGGGCGCAGGGCTTCACCGTCACGGTGCTGCTCACCTATGTGATGCCGGGTGCGCTGCTGTTCATCCCGCTGTACCAGCTGCTCATCGGGGTGCGGCTCACCGACTCGTTGTGGTCGCTGGTGCTGACGTACCCGACCTTCACGATTCCGTTCGCCACCTGGCTGCTGACGGGGTATTTCGCGTCGATCCCCATCGACCTGGAGGAGGCCGCGCTGGTCGACGGCGCCACCCGCGTCCAGGCGTTCCGCCGGGTGCTGCTGCCCCTGGCCAAGCCGGGACTGCTGGCGGTGGCGCTGTTCACCCTGACCAACGCCTGGAACGAGTTCCTCTTCGCCTTCGTGTTCATCACGAAGGACGGGTACAAGACGCTGCCCGTCGGAATGCAGTCGATGATCGCCGGGGACGTCGTGCCGCAGGGACAGCTCGCCGCGGCGTCGCTGCTCGTCAGCATTCCCGTGGTGATCATGTACGCCTTCGGGCAGCGCTTCCTGACCGAAGGGCTCACCGCGGGCGCGGTAAAGGGCTGACCGGCCTTGCCCAAATCATCTTAGTCATTAAGATAATCGCATGGGTACATCGACTGACTTCTCTGTGGCGATCGCCGGCGCCGGCCTTTCCGGCCTCTGCCTCGCCCAGTACCTGATGCGCGCCGGCATCGACGTGCACGTCTACGAGCGAGATCAGGGCGCCTTCGTCCGGCGGCAGGGCTACCGGATCATTCTCGACCGGTACGGGCTGGAGGCGCTGCGCGAGAGCCTGCCCCGCCCGCTGTACCGCCTGGCGCTGGCCACCGGCGACGAGCCCGGCGGGCACCTGCGCTTCACCGACAGCCGGCTGCGGGACGCGTTCACCATCACCTTCAAGGACGAGCCGCACGCGACCCGCCAGGTCGACCGGCTGACCCTGCGGTCGATCCTGAAGTCCGGGCTGGACGAGCGCATCCACTACGGCAAGGCTGCCGTTGCGGTGGACAGCGGCGGCCCGACCCGGCTGAGGCTGCGGTTCTCCGACGGCGGGGCCGCCGCGGCCACCGTCGTCGTGGGCGCGGACGGCGTCGGCTCGGCGCTGCGCGCGCAGCTCATGCCGGACGCCGAGCCGGCGCAGACCCCGATGGCAGGCATCTACGGCCGGTCGCCCCTGCGGCTGGGCGGCGAGAGCGTCATTCCGGACGCGCTGCGTACCAGTGGCGTCCTGGCCATCGCCAACCAGCCGGGCCGCGCCTTCTTCTTCACCTCCATGCGGTTCGGCGAGAACCCGCGGGAGGCGTTCGCGCGCCTGGCCCCGGGCGGCTACGCACCCACCGGCGACGACTACGTCATGTGGGGACTGCTGCTCCGGCAGGAGGAGGTGCCCGTCGGCATCCACGGAGACCTGCTGGCGCTGGGGAGACTGGCCACCCGGATGAGTGCGGACTACCACCCGCTCATCCGGCGGCTGGTCGACACGGCCGAGCTCGACGCCACGGTGCTCAACCCCTTCGCCACCGGCCGGCGCCCACGCCGGTGGGCGGTACCCCGGGCGACGATGATGGGCGACGCCGTGCACGTCATGCCGCCGTTCGGCGCACACGGCGGCAACACCGCGCTCCGCGACGCCGCCCTGCTCGGCCGCCGGCTCGTCGAGGCCCGGGCAAGCGGCATGCCGGTGGAGGAGGCGATCGCCGGCTACCAGGAGGAGATGGTGCCCTACGCGTTCCGCGCCGTCGACACCGCCGCCGGGCTGATGCGCCGCCTCACCGGAGACGCGGCCGCACCGCACTGGGTCCTGACCCGCGTGCTACCTCGGCTGCACCGGGTCACCGTGCCGGAGGCATGATTGCGGGCATGTCCCACGAGCCCGCCCGTGCGTCCGCGATCGCCGACCTCATGCGCGCCGGGCGGGAGAACTCACGGCTGTCCGTGGTGTTCCGCTACGCCATCGCGGACCGGCTGGGCCTCACCGTGAGCGACCTGGAATGCCTGGACTTCCTGGCGGACGTCGGACCCGCCACCGCGGGCCAGGTCGCCGAACGGACCAACCTCACCACGGGGGCGGTGACCAGCATGCTCCGCCGGCTCCAGCAGGCCGGCTACGTCACGGCCGAGCGCGATCCGGCGGACCGGCGCCGGGTGATCGTCACCCTGCGGCCGGAGCGGACCGCCGAGCTGAAGCAGCCGTACGAGCACTTCGCCGAGCAGGCGGAGCGGCTCATCGAGGGCTACAGCGTCGAGGAGCTCAGGCTGCTGGTCCGGCATTTCGGCCGCATGCAGGCGATGTATCTCGCCGAGTTGGACCGCCTCCGCAGCGGCGACACCGCGCAGCAGTCCGCCTGAGACCGTTGAGGCTGCGACGTAGTTCGGCGAAGACGTCGCCGACATAGCGGCCGGCGAGACAGCCGCACCGCGTGGCGGCCGTGTCCAGCTGGACTCGCCTGGACGCCGAACCGAGCCGCCCGAGCCTTCCCAGGGAGCCTGAGAAGCCGCGACAACGCGGGAGCCTCCCGGCCCGGCCACCGGGCAGTGGTTCGCAAGCAAGATCAACCTGGACCCGAACCCACGGGATGCAAACCCGTTCTGAAGGTGCACCCCGTGTGCCAGCCCCCGACCGTGACGTTCCGCCGGCTGCGCTCGTGGTGGCCTGGCGGGAGGCTTTCACCCTCCTCATGTATGTCAGGAGTGTGCCACCTGCGTAGCGCCCCAGCGGGATCGTGGCAGAAGTTTGACATAGCTTTTCCACGGCGCTGCGCGTCTTTCCTGGGCTCTCGCGCCTCGGCCAATCCGAGAGCTACAGAGTTGGAACATTCAAGAAATGTCAGAGTAATGACTTCCGGTCAATCTTCTCTCACCTGCAGCAGTCGGCTGAACCTTGCCGGCGGCACGGGGCGGGGAGCTCGGGACGCCGGCGGCTCGCCCTGGACATCCACATCCGCACGATCCGCGGTGCCGCGACCCGGCGTCACACCCCCTTCACCAGGAACGGAGTTCTCATATATGTCCACCAACAGCAAGCGGCTGCGCACGCTTACGGCTATGGGCGCCATCGGGACGACCCTGGCCCTCGTGCTCGCCGGCTGTGGCGCCCGAGCCGGCGACGAAGCGGCCGGCAGCGGGACATCCGCGGCCCCCAGCTGCGTCGACACCTCCGGCGACACCATCAAGCTCGGCTTCCTCAACTCCCTCACCGGCGGCATGGCGATCTCTGAGAAGACCGTCTCCAATGTGCTGCACATGGCCGCCGACGAGATCAACGCCAGCGGCGGCATCCTCGGCAAGAAGATCGCGTACGTCCAGGAGGACGGCGCCACCGACTGGCCCACCTTCGCGGAGAAGACCGAGAAGCTACTCACCCAGGACTGCGTCGCCGCAGTATTCGGCGGCTGGACCTCGTCCTCTCGCAAGGCCGTCAAGCCGGTCGTCGAGAAGAACAACGGCCTCTTCTTCTACCCGGTGCAGTACGAGGGCCTCGAGTCGTCGCCGAACATCTACTACACCGGGGCGACCACCAACCAGCAGATCATCCCGGCGATGGACTTCCTCGCCGCCCGGGGGGTGAAGAAGCTGTTCCTCGCCGGCAGCGACTACGTCTTCCCGCGCACCGCGAACGCGATCATCAAGCTGTATGCGGCCAAGCTCGGCATCAAGATCGTCGGTGAGGAGTACGTACCCCTCGACAAGGACGACTGGACCAGCCAGGTGGCGAAGATCGTGGCGGCCAAGCCCGACTTCATCTTCAACACCATCAACGGCTCGTCGAACGTCGGCTTCATCAAGGCGTACTACGACGCCGGCCTCACCGCCAAGACGACGCCGATCATCTCGGTGTCGATCGCCGAGGAGGAGGCGCCGGCGATGGGCCACGAGGTTACCGGCCACTACGCGTCCTGGAACTACTTCCAGTCGCTCAAGACCGACACCAACCCGAAGTTCATCGAGAGCTGGAAGGCCTACCCCAACAGCAGCGGTGTCACCTCCGACCCGATGGAGGCCGCCTACATCTCGCTGTACCTGTACAAGGCCCTCGTCGAGGCGGCCGGCTCGTTCGACGTCGACGCGGTGAACGCCGCAGCGAAGAAGAACACCATCACGTTCGACGCACCGGAGGGCAAGGTCACGCTCGACGGCGACAACCACCACATCTCCAAGCCGGGCCACATCGGCCAGATCAACTCCAACAACCAGTTCGACATCGCCTGGGCCTCCGACAAGTTCATCGAGCCCGACCCGTACCTCGAGGGCTACGACTGGTTCCCGGCCGACATCCGCAAGCAGCTCGTGGACGCAGCGGGCTGATCGCCCGACCCCCACGCGGACGCGGGGTTGCGTGTCGCCTGCGGCATGCGACCCCGCGCACCCGGACCCCTCCCCGCCATGGAAAGCGAGAGCACGTGGACGCATTGATCGCACCGCTGCTGAACGGCAGCGCACAAGGTGCGCTGCTCCTGCTCGCCGCGCTGGGCCTCTCGCTCACCTTCGGCCAGATGGGCGTGATCAATATGGCCCACGGCGAGTTCCTCATGATCGGCGCCTTCGCCGCCTACCTCGTCCAGCAGGTCATCGCCGCCAGCGACCTGTCGATCCCGGTCGCGCTGCCGGTCGCGTTCGTCGTCGCGGGCCTGTTCGGCCTCCTGCTGGAGGTCACCATCATCCAATGGATGTACCGCAGGCCCCTGGATACCCTGCTCGTCACGGTCGGTGTCAGCTTGATCCTGCAGCAGGCGGCGCTGCACATCTTCCCGTCCCAGGGTGTCCCGGTGGAGAAGCCCGGCTGGCTCGACGGGCAGCTGAACATCCTCGGCTACGAATGGCCCCTTCGGCAGCTGTTCACCATCCTGCTCGCGGCCGTCTGCGTCGCCGCACTGGCAGCCTGGCTCAAGTACACCTCGTTCGGCCGCCGCATCCGGGCGACGGTGCACAACCGGGACCTGGCCGAGACCTCGGGGATCTCCACACGCACCGTCGACCGCCTCACCTTCTTCACCGGGTCGGGCCTGGCCGGGGTCGCCGGCGTGGCCGCGTCGCTCATCGGCGGCACGAACTCCCAGATGGGCGCGCAGTACATCATCCCGGCCTTTCTCGTCGTCGCCGCCGGTGGCATCGGCCAGCTCAAGGGCACCATCATCGCCGCGTGGGCGGTGGGCGTCGCCCTCTCGTACTTCGCCTACTGGACGACCGGCAGCTTGGCGCAGGTGCTCGCCTTCATCCTCGTGATCGTCTTCCTGCAGCTCCGCCCGCAGGGCCTGTTCACGGTGCGAACCAGGAGTCTGGTATGACCAAGTTGAAGCCATGGATCTCCCTCAGCGGCATCGGCGTGTTCGCCGTCCTGCTCCTCGCGGTCGCTCCGCTCGTGCTCACCGAGCACTGGCTCAACAACCTCGGCAAGTACTGCTGCTGGGCCATCGCCGCCGTCGGCATCGGCCTGGCGTGGGGGCGAGGCGGGATGCTCGTGATGGGGCAGGGGGTGTTCTTCGCCCTCGGCGCGTACGCGATGGCCATGCACCTCACGCTGGAGACCGCCGGTGACCGGATCCCGGGGTTCATGGTGCTCTACGACCCGCTCGCGCCGCTTCCGGTGTTCTGGGAGCCGTTCCGCAGCGCGGGGTTCACCCTGCTGGCGATCGTGCTGCTCCCAGTGATCATGGCCGGCGTCCTCGGCTACGCGCTGTTCAAGCGCCGCGTGAAGGGCGCGTACTTCGCGATCCTGACGCAGGCGCTCGCCGTCGCGCTGGCCACCCTGATCAGCTCCACGATCCGCGAGACCGGGGGCGACACCGGGCTCAGCGATTTCAAGTACTTCTTCGGCTTCGTACTGAACGACCCGGCGAACAAGCGCATGGTGTATCTCATCGCGGCCGTGCTTCTCATCGTGTGCCTGCTCGCGGTGTGGCAGCTCTACCGCAGCCGCTTCGGTGAGCTCCTCGTCGCCGCTCGGGACGCCGAGGAGCGTGTGCGCTTCCTCGGCTACGACCCGGCCAACGTCAAGCTCGTCGCCTTCGTCGTCTCCGCGCTGATGGCGAGCATCGGCGGAGCGATGTTCGTCCCCATCGTCGGCATCATCACTCCGGCCGAGATCGGCGCCGCCGCCTCGATCCTCATGATCGCGGGCGTTGCCTTCGGCGGCCGCGCATCGCTCCTAGGCCCCGCGCTCGGCGCGATGGCGGTCGGATGGGGGCAGTCGAGCCTCGGCTCGGCCTGGCCCGACGGCTGGACCTACATCCTCGGTCTGCTGTTCATCGTCGTGATCCTCTTCCTGCCGAACGGGCTGTCGTCGCTGTCGGCCAGATTCACCGCAGCGCGCCGGAGCACCGACCGACAGCTCGCCCCGACGATCGTTACCGCAGAGCTCGAAGAGGTGCGGTCATGACCGACGCTTCGCTCGTTGTCACGGACCTGCACGTCGAGTTCTCGGGCTTCGTCGCGGTCGGCGGCGTCTCCTTCGACGCGTACCCCGGCGAGGTCCGGTTCCTCATCGGCCCGAACGGCGCCGGCAAGACCACGTGCATCGACGCCATCACGGGGCTGACCGGGGCCACCGGGTCGGCGAGACTCGACGAGAAAGAGCTGCTCGGCAGGCCAGTGCACAAGATCGTCCGCCTCGGGGTCGGTCGCACGTTCCAGACCGCGAGCGTCTTCGACGAGCTCACCGTGTTGCAGAACCTCGACATCGCCGCCGGACGCCACCGTCCCCGGGCCTCGCTGCTGCGGGCCCGGCGTGGCACCGACGCGTCGATCACGCAGGCGCTGGAGGAGACCCGACTCGCCGGCGAGCTCGCCACGCCGGCCGGCATCCTGTCGCACGGCCAGAAGCAGTGGCTGGAGATCGCGATGCTGCTCGTGCAGGACGCGAAGGTGCTGCTGCTCGACGAGCCCGTCGCCGGCATGAGCCAGGACGAGCGCACCGCGACCGGCGAGCTTCTGCAGCGCATCGCGGCAAAGCGGATCGTGCTCGTGGTCGAGCACGACATGGACTTCATGCGCCGCTTCGCCACGCGCGTGACAGTGCTGCATCAGGGCAAGGTGCTCTCGCAGGGCACGGTGGCCGAGGTTCAGGCCGATCCCAAGGTGCAGGAGGTCTACCTCGGCACCGCGGGCGCCGCCACCACGGCCGCCATGTCGGTCGTGCCCGAACCGGTGGCCGGAACGCAGAAGCGGGAGGACTGACATGCTGGAACTCACCGACATCGAGGCCGGCTACGGGCGCACCCGGGTGCTGCACGGCGTGACGGTGCCGTCCGGCACGGTTGTGGCCGTGCTCGGCCACAACGGCGCCGGCAAGTCGACCCTGCTGCGTCTCGCGATCGGCCTCATCAAGCCGTCGAAGGGCCGCGTGGTGTTCGACGGCGAGGACATCACGTCGCTCGCCCCCAACCAGCGCGTTGCTCGCGGCATGGCGTACGTGCCGCAGGGTCAGCAGTCGTTCGGCCAGCTCACGACGCTGGAGAATCTGCAGCTCGTCGCCGACGGACGCCGGGGCGGCAAGGCCCTCATCGACGCGCAGATGGCTCGCTTCCCCGCACTGGAGCAGTTCGCCGCCCGGAAGGCAGGCCTGCTCTCCGGCGGGCAGCGCCAGCAGCTCGCGATCGCCCGCGCCCTCATCACCGAGCCGAAGCTGCTCATCCTCGACGAGCCGACCGAGGGCATCCAGCCCACGATCGTCGCCGAGATCGAGCTGACCATCATGCAGCTGGCCGAAGAAGGCATCAACGTGCTGCTCGTCGAGCAGCACATCGGCTTCGCCCTCGAGGCCGCCGAGCGCTATGTCGTGCTCGCCTCGGGCTTCGTCACACAGACCGGAGCGGGTGGCAAGGCAGCCACCTCCTCCGTGCGAGCCGCCATGACGATCTGAGCCCACATGACCCACGCCCGCAATGCCGTCGTAACACCGGACAGCGACGATGCCCCAACGCAAGGTGCCTTAGGGGATGTCACTGTGTCGACGGACAACGCGCGCGCGGCAGCAGAGGACAGCCTGGAGGACTACGCCTTCCGCTATGTGCCGCGCACCTTCCGGCGCTGGAGCGCGGCCTCCGTCGGAGCGACCGCCCTCGGATCCATCGCGTTCCTCGCCGACTTCTCGATCGGCGCCAGCATCGGCATCGACCACGGCACCGCCAACGCCGTGCTCGGCATCCTGTTCGCGTCGGTCATCATCCTCATCGTCGGTGTGCCCGTCGCCTACTACGCCGCCCGCTACAACCTCGACCTCGACCTCATCGCCCGTGGCTCCGGATTCGGCTACTACGGCTCCATCATCACGACCGTGGTCTTCGCGGGCTTCACCTGCATCTTCTTCGCCCTGGAGGGCGCCATCATGGCGCAGGGGCTGCAACTGGCGACGGAGACGCCGCTGTGGCTCGGCTATCTCGTCTCGACCGTCGTCGTGATCCCGATCGTCATCTACGGCATGCGTGCGCTGGAGCGCCTACAGTTCTGGACCACGCCTCTGTGGCTCGCCCTCGCCCTGCTGCCGCTGCTGTGGATCGTCGTCTCCGACCCCGAGGCGGTACGCGCCTTCACGTCGTTCACCGGCAACTCCGACGGCTCGATCAGCTTCGGCGCCGTGGTCTCGAGTGCGGCAGTGTGCTTCGCCCTCACCCCGCAGCTGGCCGAGCAGATCGACTACATCCGCGCCATGCCGCCGCGCACGCCGTCGAACGCCCGCTCGTGGTGGACGTCGTTCGCGTTCGCCGGCCCGGGATGGGTCATCTTCAGCGGCACCAAGCAGGTGATCGGGGTGTTTCTCGCCGTCTACCTCCTCGTGAAGGTCGAACCCACTCTCGGGCGCCAGGCGACCGAACCGGTCAAGCAATTCGTCGTGATGTACCAGACCCTCCTCCCCGACTGGCTCGCGATCAGTCTTGCCCTGGTGCTCATCGTCGTCGCACAGGTGAAGATCAACGTGACGAACGCGTACTCGGGCTCGCTCGCATGGTCGAATGTCTTCACCCGGGTGGCGAAGCATTACCCGGGTCGCACGGTCTTCGTTCTGTTCAACCTCGTGATCGCATACGTGCTCATGATGCTGGACGTCTTCACCCTCATCTCCTTCGTGCTGAGCCTCTACGCGAACGTCGTCATGGCATGGCTCGTGACGATCGCCGCCGATATCGCGATCAACAAGTGGGTGCTGCGCATCTCGCCCCGTTTCCCCGAGTTCCGCCGCGGCATGCTGCACGACTGGAACCCGGTCGGGCTCGTGTCGGTAGGGCTCGCCTCGGTGCTGTCGCTGCTCGCGTTCGCCGGGGTGTTCGGCGCCACCGTCAGGCCGTTCTCGGTGCTCGTCGCGATCGGCGTCGCGGTCGTGACCACTCCGGTCATGGCTCTCGCCACGCGAGGGCGCTACTACCTGCGCCGCCGCTCCGACGGCATCGACTCCCCCCGGTTCGACGACAACGGCAACCCCTCGGGCGAGCGGCTCCGCTGCCATGTCACCGGCTATACGTTCGAGCGGCCGGATATGCTGGCCTCGGCCGAGAAAGGACCGCACGGCGAACAGCAGTACGTCTCGTCGCTGGCGCTCACGCTCGACGATTCCGATCACTACGTGCTCCCGCCGGAAGTCATCGGGCCCCCGCGCCGGGCGGCCGCCCGAAAGAGGGAGACGTGATGGAGGAGCCGGTCGACACCCCGACCGCAATTCTCGCGAGCGCGGCGGTGCTGCTGCGCGAGCGCGCGTTCGACGACATCTCCTATCGCGCCCTCGCCGACGAGGTCGGCATCTCGGAGCGCACGATCTACCGCCAGTACCCCACGCGCGCACACCTGCTCGCCGCACTCTCGAACTGGATCGAGCAGACCTGCTTCCCGCTGCCGCCGTTCGTGACCGTTTCCGATTTCTGCGCCGCCGTGCATGAGCGCTTCCGCGCCTTCGACGCGTCGCCCGCGTACGCGTACGTCGGCGCGCGAGCGTCCGCGATCTCGCCGACGCTCGACACCGAGCCGGCCTACATCACGCGTGCGATCGAGGCGATGCTCGACGTGGCCGCGCCGACGCTCAACCGACGGGACCGGCGGCGGGTCGCGGCATCCCTGCGCTACTTCTCGTCGGCGATGTTCTGGGCCCGGCTGCGCACGGGCTTCGACCTGGATGCCGGCGAGATCTGCGACGCGTTCGACCGCGCTGTGGGCACCATGCTCGCGAGGCTGCCCGACGCGACGTGGGCGGAGCGGTGACCGGGCCGACGGCAGTCCCGGCGCTGAGCGGCACGCAACGAGCGATCCTCGCCGCCTACACCGACCTGATCGAGGAGCTCGGCAGCGACGATGTCTCGTACCGGGTCATCGCGCGGCGGGCCGGCATCGCCGAGCGCACGGTGTTCCGCAACTACCCCACGCGCGTCGACCTGCTGCTGGCGACCGCAGCCTGGATCGAGGCGACGCTGTTCGCCCGCGAGGAGTCACACTCGATCTTCGACATCCCCCTCGCGATCCGAGACGCGATGCAGCGGTACGACGCGCGGCCGGAGCTCGCACACGTCGTCGCCGAGACGGCGATGCGTGGCGTGAACGGCGCAGCGCCGTCGCCGGGCCGGGCGCAGCTCGAGCGGCTGCTGGATGCCGAGGTGCCATCCCTCGACGCGGCGCAGCACAGGGCGGTCATCGCGGCGCTGTCGCACCTCGACTCCGTCGGGACCTGGGTGACGTTCCGCCGCGAGTTCGGTATGGACCAGCGAGACATCGCCGACGCCGCTGGGTGGGCGGCGGAGGCGGTGCTCGACAGCATCCGCGACCGCGTCGCCCCATAGCGGGGGCGCACAAGCTCAGCTCGCGGGCGTAGACGTCTAGTTGGCCGGTGTTGCTCGATCGGTTCCGGACAGTTCGGGCGGAACTGGTCTTGATGCGTGTTCATGGCAGGCCAGCCGTGCTTGGAGATCCTGGATGAGGATGGGGATCCCAGCGGCATCGAGCGTCTCCGCTGTGGTGACAAGGCCGGGGATCCCGAGGCCGACGCCAATGCTGTGATCATCGATCCGGGAAGCTGGGCTTACCACCACCGTGCGAGCAGCGGACCACTCCGAGAGCGGGTAATCGTTGATCTTGCGCATGTGCAAGATCTTTGTGGGCCGGACGTTGCACCATGCGAACCACACCACGGCTGTCCCCGGTAACCCGCTACCAGGACATTTGACCAGCTCACGCCGCGGCCGGCCTCGGTAACCCGCTGCCGCTCCCGCGAGCACCGGGCGGGCTCACCCCGCGCAGGCGGCCACCCGCACACCGTGTCCGAGGGCGGTCGGGTACCGACCGGTATCGTGGCCGCATGCCGGAACCACGGACCTCGTTCGGGCTGGACGACTTCGGGGTCGACGATCGCCTTCGGCTGTTCAGCTACGTCAATGCCGACAACCGGCTCGCATACCTGTGGCTCCTGCGTGCCTTCGATGCCGCCCGTTCCAGTTACCACGTCGTCCTGCACACCTCGGACGTGCAGGCCGCCCTGGCCGGTCTCGCCGGGATCCACCACGACTGCCCCGACCCTGCCGGGCTCGATCTGCCCCGACTGCTGGACGCCCTCGTCGACTGGGGTGTGCTGGACCGCGGCCAGGACGGCACCAGGGCCGCCACGCTCGCCGAATACCGCAACCGGCATTCGGTCTACCAGTTCACCGAGGCCGGCTACCGCGCCCACCGCGCTGTCGAGTCCGTCCTCGCGGCCGGTCTGGACGACAGCACCCTGTCCCGGCTGGTCTTCGCCGACCTGCTCGCCGACCTCAAGGCCCTCGCCACAGCGAACTCCGACGGCGACGCCGAGGAGGTCTACCGCAAACTCAACCGCCTCGACCGTGCTCTGGCCGACGTCGCGGAGCGCGCCGCCCGCTTCTATCACATGCTCGGCGATCTGAGCCGGACCCATGACGTACGCCCGGAGGTCTTCCTCACCCACAAGGACGCACTCCTCGCCCACCTGCGGGACTTCCACGACGAGTTGCAGCGGTACACGCCGCGCCTGCGGGAGGCCGTGCACGAGGTCGAGGCGACCGGTCTGGAGCGGATGATCGAGGCGGCGGCCGAGGCTGACGAGCGGCTCTTCGCGACGCCGGTCGAGCGGATCGAGGACTGGCGCCGCCGCTGGGGCGGGCTGCGTTCCTGGCTGGCGCCGGAGACCGACCGGCCCAGTGAGGCCGATCGGCTCTCCGGTGCGACGATGGCGGCGATCGGGGACGTGCTCGCCCTGCTGCGGCGGGTCACCGAGGCCCGCCGGGGTGGGGTGAGCCGGGAGTCGCAGTTGCGGCATCTGGCGGCCTGGTTCACCGGTGCCGGCTCCGACGAGGCCGCGCATGCCGTCTTCGACGTAGTGTTCGGGTTGGGCGCGCCACGGCACCTCGGGGTGGCGTATTCCGATCCGGACGCGATCCCGGGACGGCTGTCCTGGTGGGAGGCGCCGGCAGTGGAGTTGTCCCGGACGCTGGTGCAGAGCGGCCGGATGCCGGGGCAGGGCAACGGCCGGATCGCCCGGATCGAACGGTCGGAGTCCTCCCGCCGAGCGCTGCGGGAGCGACAGGTCGCCGAGGAACTCCGACAGGCGGAGGCGGCCGCCAGCCTCATCGGCGCGGAGACGCTCACCGACGCGCAGGCCGGTGCGCTGCGCCGGCTTCTCGACATCGCCTTGGCGACGCGGCAGGCGGGCCGGCGGGAGACTCCTCTCGCGGCCGCCGCTTTCGGGGTACGCCTAACGCTCACCCCCTGCCCCGGCCGGCACACCACGGTGCACACCGAATCGGGCCGGTTGCACATCGACGGCTTCGAGCTGTCCGTGACCACGGCCGCGCATACCGCCACGCGCCGGACAGAGGCGGTGGCCGTGTGAGATTCGCTGCTGAGGTCTCCGATCTGGAACTCGCCGACTACCAGCGCGCGGTCCGGCTCCTGCTACGGCATCCGCTGATCACCGCGACCTGGCCGGACGAGAAGGCGCTGTCGCGGATCCGCCGGTTCGCCGCCGAACTGCGTGGTGACCTGTCCGAGGCGTTCGGGTACCGGCTGGAGTTGCACGGCGCCACCGCGCGGCTGGTCCGCACCGCTGACCGGCTGGAGACGGACCGGCCGGCGGTCTCGCGGACCGGTCGCCCGTTCGACCGGCAGCGCTACGCCTATCTGTCGTTGTGCCTGTCGACGCTGGGCCGGGCCGGTATTCAGATCACGCTGAGCGAGCTGGCCGAGGCGGTGGCCGCCGACGCCGGCCGGATCACCGGGCTGGGGCTGGACCCGGACTCCGGCGCGGACCGGCGGGCGTTCGTCGACGCGGTCGCCTGGCTGGAGGAGCGGGGTGTGCTGCGGCTGGCCGACGGTTCCAGCTCGGCGTGGGTGAGCGATCCCGGCGCGGGTGAGGCGCTGTACGACGTCGCGCGTGACGCCGTGCTGGCGCTGTTCCGGCCGCCCCGGGTGCTGCAGCACATCGACTCGGTGACCGCCCTGCTGGACCGCTCGCTGAGCAGCAGCGGCAACGCCGAGCGCCGGGCCGCCGCGCAGGCCGCCCGGCGTGCGGTGCTCGAACGGCCGGTCGTCTACTACGACGACGTCTCCGCCGAGGTCGGCAACCATCTGCGGGGTCAGGCGCTGTCCGCCGACCTGTTCCGGCTCACCGGGCTGCGTCTGGAGCGGCGGGCCGAGGGTGTGCTGCTGGTCGACACGGCCGGCTGGTCGGCGGAGCGGTTCCCCGGTACCGGCTCGGTGGCGCAGGCGGCAGTGCTGCTGACGGTGGCGATCGCCGAACGGGTGTCCGACCCGGACGGCCGCAGGACGCGGCGGATGCCGGTGCCCGATCCGGCGGAGGTCCGAGAGAAGCTGATCGGCCAGATAGACGCTGGGTTGCCGTCGAGTGTCCCGCTGGGCCTCGACTCCGGTGAGACGACGGTGGACGAGCCGGTGGAAGAGGAGAACCCGGAGCGGCGGCTGCCACTGATCACCGACAGTTTCCTGCGGGAGGCTACAGCGGAGATCCTGCACCGGTACGGGTCGGCTTTCGGCGCCGCCTGGCACGCCGATCCCGACCGGCTGCGCACCGAGGCGGTCGGGCTGCTCACCCGGTTCGGTGCGGTGCTCCCCGTGCCCGGCGGTGTGCTGGCCCGCCCGCTGATCGGCCGCTATCGCAGCACCGTGGCCCAGGTCAGACAACGTACCCTCTTCTAAGATCGAGGATTCGTCTTGGCTCGTTTCACCCCCACTCGCGCCGGCATCATCAACCTCTGGGACTACCGCGACGAGGAGTTCCTGTTCGTTGACGGGTGGCTCGTGCTGCGCGGCCCGAACGGCTCCGGCAAGACGAAGGCTCTCGAAGTTCTGTTCCCGTTCGTGCTGGACGGGCGGATCGAGCCGCGCCGACTGAACCCGTTCGCCGGCGAGGACCGGACGATGAAGTCCAACCTGCTCTACCGGGGGCAGGAGACGGCGTACGCGTACGTCTGGATGGAATTCTCCGACGGAGACCGGTACGTGACGATCGGGATCGGGTTGCGGGCCCACCGGCACAACGACCGGGTGACCCGCTGGCACTTCGTCGCCGACGGCCGGGTCGGGGTGGACCTGTCACTGCTGGACGACGAGGATCGACCGGTGTCCCGCAGGGATCTGATCGACCGGCTCGGCGCGGAGGCGGTACGCGACTCGGCCGAGGAGTACCGGCACCTGGTGGACGCGAAGCTGTTCGGGTTGGGTCCGGCCCGCTACGAGCAGCTGCTCGATCTCGTCCTGACACTGCGCAAGCCACAGCTGGCGAAGGATCTGAACCCGGTGGAGCTGTCCCGCACCCTGCAACGCGGCCTGCGCCCGGTGGAGGACCACCTGCTGGTGGAGGCGGCACATTCGTTCGACGACATGGAAGCGGTCGCCCGTACCCTCGAAGGTCTGGTCGCGGCCGATGCCGCGACCGGTTCCTTCCTCGGTGTCTACGCCACCTACCTGCGGACCCACGCGCGAGCCGCGGCCGACGCGCTCACCGCACGCCGGGACAGCGCGAATGTACGCCGGGAGGCGCTGGCCTCGGCACGTGACGAGGCCGAGGCGGCACTCGAGCAGGCGGCGGAGGCGGAGCGGAGACTACGCGCGGTCGAAGGTGAGCCCGGCAGGCTGCGCGCGCATCTGGACCGGTTGAAGAGCTCGGCGGCCTACCGCTCGCACGAACAACTTGCCGACCTGGAACGGCATGTGCACGACCTGGCGGACGCCGCCCGCCGCGCCGACCGGCAGGTAGAGACCGAGCGCGACGTCGCCGCCAGGCGGCGGGCGGAGTCCGAGCGAGCCGCCGCGGCGCTGCACGACGCTCGCGCCAAGGTCGGCCGGGTGACAGCCGAACTGGCGTCGGAGGCGGAAAGCGGCGGCATCGAATGGCGGGCCGGGGACGCGGACGCCGACAGGCTCGCGACACGGCTGGCCTCCCGGTCGGCGGCGCGCCGGGCGGACGTGCGAGCGATCCGTGAACTGACGAACCGTCTGGCGGAGGCGGAACGCGAACATGTGCGGGCCGCGGAGGCCGACCGCGCGGCCCGCGCCGCGGCGGAGGACGCCACCGCCGCGGAGGAGCAGGCCGGCGACGCCCTCGAGGTGGTCCGGGAGCAGACCGCCGAGGCGGTACGAGTCTGGGGATCCGGGCACGCCGGGCTGTTCACCACTCTGCACGTCGCCGATCTACCGGACACTCTCGCCGAGGCGGTGACCAGCCCTTCGCTGCGCACTCTCTTCCACGACCGGATGGCCGTCCCGACCGGCGCGATCCGGGACGAGGTGGCCTCGCTCGGCTCCCGATCCGACAGCCTGGGCGCCGAACGCCGGAAGGTGGTGGACGAGCGGGCGCTGATCGCGGCCGAGCACGACGACTCGCCGCCGCCGTCGCCGACCCGGCCGGCCTCGCGGGAGAACCGAGTCGGCGCGCCGTTGTGGCGTCTCGTCCGATTCGCCGACGGGACACCGGAGGCGGAGGCGGCCGGCATCGAGGCCGCCCTGCATGCGGCCGGTCTGCTCGACGCACTCGTGCACCCGACCGCCGACGACGACGAACAGGACGCCTACCTGCGCTCCGGCGAGCAGAGCGGTGCGACGCTGGCCGACGTGCTCGTGCCCGAAGACCAGGACTTCGTGCCGGCCGAACGGATCACGGCCGTGCTCCGCGGCATCGCGCTCGGCGACATCACCGGCCCGTCCGGAGTGACCGGCGACGGCCGCTGGGCCCAGGGCTCCGGTGTCGGCCGGTTCACCAAGGATCATTGCGAATACATCGGGGCGACCGCCCGCGCGGCCCGCCGGGCCGCGCGAATCGCCGACTGCGACCGCCGGATCGCCGCCCTCGCTCGGGAGATCGACGAGGTCGAGGCCGGCCGCGAGGCCCGGCGGGAGATCCTGAGCGCAGTGGACCGGGCGGGCACAGCACTGCCGCCGCGTACCGCGATCACGCAAGCCGAACGCGATCTGGACCGGGCCGCGACCCTTCTACGGGTACGCCGTGAGGCTGCCCTCGACGCCGCGGGCCAACTCGACGCGGCCGTTGCCGGTCAGGCCGCTGCCACCGCCAAGCTGCGCCGGGCCGCCACCGACCGGTCGTTGCCCGTGGAACGACTCGACTCGACCGCCGCGGCGCTGGATCGGTTCGACCGGCTCGGGGTGGAACTGCGGCACACCCACGACAGCGCGGACGGCGCCGACGTGCTGGCCGGGGAGGCCGCCGAGCGGCATGCCGAGGCGGAGGAACGGTCCGAGGCAGCCGGCCAGGCGGCCCGGGCAGCGCACACCCGGCACAGCGAGAAGGACGAGGAACTGCGCACCCTCTCGGCGGCCATCGGGGCCGAGGCGACCCGGGTGCTGGCCGAGGTGGCCGAGACCGAGGGCGCGGTCACCGAGGCGGAGCAGGCTCTGGAACAGGCCAGGGCAGCGCACAGTGCGGCGTTGCAGAGCCGGGCCGGCGCGGTGGCGCGGGTCGAGGTCGGCGAGCGGTCCGTGGCAGAGGCGATCAGCGAGGCGCGGCGTGAGGCGTTGCGGCTCCGCCCGTACGCCCAGAGTGATCTTCTGGGTTTGATGCGCTGCCCGCCGCACCTGCGGTGGCCGGCCGCTGACACCTCGGAGGACGACCTCGATCCGGCGATCGTGACGCTGCACGAGGCGATCCTGACCGCCACCCGCGAGCTGAGCCCGACCGAGACCTCACTGAAGCAGAGCGCGACCCGCCTGACCGGCGCCCTCACCGATCTGCAGGCCCAGCTGCCGGCCGCCGGGCTCGACCACCGGCCGGAGTGGGACACCGACGAGGGCGTCATCGTCGTGCGGGTCGCCGACGAACAGGGTCTGACGCCGGTGGCGCACTTCGCCGAGCGGATCGCCGGGGAACGCCGCGACCAGGAACAACTGCTCACCGACGCGGAACAGCGAGTCTTCGAGGACGCGCTGCTCGGCCAGCTCGCCGGGCAGATCCACCGCCGTACGATCGAGGCCCGCGACCTGGTCGATGCGATGGATCAGCAGATGCGTGCCCGGCGGATGTCGTCCGGCCTGACCGTCGGCGTGGGCTGGCGGCTCTCCGACGACCTCGACCCGGAGCAGCGTGAGGTCTGCAAACTGCTGGAACGGGACCCGGCACGACTCGGGCCGGGCCAGCTGACCACCCTGCGCCGCCACTTCGCGGCCCGGATCAAGTCGGCCCGGGCTCAGGCCCCGGAGAAGCCCTACCGGGAACTGCTGGCCGAGGTGCTGGACTACCGGCAGTGGCGGGTCTTCGCGTTCACCCTGCATCGCCCCGGCGGTGTCAGTGAGCCGCTCACCAGGGCCCGGCACAGCCAGCTCTCCGGTGGTGAGCAGTCGGTGTCGCTGCACCTGCCGCTGTTCGCGGCCGCCAACGCGCTGTTCGGGTCGGCCCGCCCGCACGCACCCCGGCTGCTCGGGCTCGACGAGGCGTTCGCCGGCGTCGACGACAACGGGCGCGGAGAGCTGATGTCCCTTGCCAAACAGTTCGACCTGGACCTGTTCATGACCGGGTACGACCTGTGGGCCACCCATCCGGCGGTGACCGGATGCGCGCACTACGACCTGTCGCACTCCACCGTCGAGCACGCCGTGTCGACGGTCCTGCTGGTGTGGGACGGCGCCGTGAATGTGGCCGATTTCGACGGGACGCTCGCTGCGGCGCTGGGCTCGCCGTCGACCCGTACCGTTGGCTCGCATGCCTGACCTCACCACCGATCCGGGCTGGCGGCGGCTGCTGGCCGCCGCCCGGCGCAGCCTGGAGCGCACCGGCGGAAGTCTTGCCGGATCGATCTCCCTGACCGCGCCGGACGAACCGGAACGGCATGTCGTCATCGGAGTGACCGGCGTGCACAGGCCCGCCGGCGTCAGCCGCGTCACCGTCCGCCTGTCCGAGATCGATACCTTCCTGCGGAACGCCCACAGCATCGATCTGCCGTCGGCGGTGGGCCCGTTCCGGGACCGCCCCGCTGAGCGTGCCACCCTCGCCGAAGCGCGGGAGGCGATGCTCACCCTGGCCGCTGCGAGCCGCCACGCCGGCGGGCCCTGGTTCGAGGAATGGATCGGTAGCCTACGCCGCGACGGGACACTCACCCGGATAACTCGCAGCGAACTGACCTTCTCCCGAGTGCTGACAACACTTGACGCATTGCCGGTCAGTGCTGAACCGATACCTGTCTTCGCCGAACGGGTCCTCGGCAACACCAAGGCCCTTGCGGAGGGGCCGATGCGCGGGCTCGTGCTCCGGGCGCTGGCCGCCTGGCACCAGGTCAAGCCACCGACCGGAGCAGAACAGGAACGGGCACTCTGGGAGATGGCTGGGCTGGTACCCGACGACCTCGCCAGCCAGGTCCTGGTTCTCAACCTCCCCGCCACCGGCGGTCTTCTCGGCGACTGGCTGTCCTCTGCCACGAGGGCTCATGTGCCGTTCCGCGTGACCCTGCACCAGCTAAGACTCACCCCGCTGTCCCTGCCGGTCCCCGCGATCTACGTGTGCGAGAACCCGGCCGTACTGCGAGCCGCGGCGGGACACGCTACCGCCCCGCTGATCTGTACCGAAGGGGTGCCGTCCGCCGCAGTTCACACGCTTCTGGCAAGCCGGGCAGCGGGCACCGTGATCCGATGGCGCAACGACTTCGACTGGACCGGTATCCGGCTGACCGCCGCCGCGCTCGCCCGCTACCCGGACGCCGTGCCGTGGCGTATGTCCGGTGCCGACTACCTCGACGCCGACACGATCGGTCTGCCCTTGACCGGCGCTCCGGCCGCCAGCCCCTGGGATCATTCCTTGGCGGAGGCGATGACCGGTACCGGCCGATCGCTGATGGAGGAGCGCCTCATCGACACACTGCTGGACGACCTCCTCCGGGGCATCGCAACGCCGCCGGTTCCTGCAGGCGAGAGCGGACTCTGACCTGCGATTCGCGCAATGCCACATCCGGCCGGCATGAACGCGCAGGCCAGGCATGGAGTGGGCCCAGACCAACAGGATGCGAAATTGTTCTGAGCGTGCCCGGTGATTCACTACCGGTACAGACGGCCCGGTCAATCAACCGCTGACGCGTATAACTCCTGCCCAAGACGCGCCTCCGTCATCCTCGCGCCAGCGGGCGCCGCCCTCGCCACCAACGGTGGACGACCACACGAATCCCCCGCCAGCGCCGGATCCAGCACTCCGCCTATCAAACGGTGCGCGAACCCGCGGGACCCCAGGACAAGGCGCTCGCTGCGCTCTGGGCAAGTCCCGTGAGGGCGCCGCCGAGTCTGCGATGGCGCCGTAGACGGACTCGAAGGATCGGACTTCTTCAGCGCAACGACGACGCATCCCCGGCCTCGGCCCGGCCGACCTGCTAGAACTGGCTGATGTCCGCCACTACCACCGCCGAGGTCATCGCCGCCGTCCGCGCACAGTTCGGCCCGGACTTCGTCCTGGCCCGGGTCACCGCTGAGGAGCAGGTGCGAACGTTTCTCAGCGAGCGGCTCGGGACGATGGACGCCGAACAGATCGTCACCCTCGGCCGGTTGATCAACCAGCACGGCAAGCTCAGCCGGGAACGCTACGACCGGTTCACACCGGGCTTCACCGGCGCGATCATGAGCAAGCTCGGCAGCGACCCCGGCACCTTCAACCAGATGGCGACTCAGCTGTGGCTCGAGCCCATCCCCGACGCGCTGACGACGCTCGGGAAGATCTTCGCTGATCGGTCGAGCTTCCCGCATGCCGGCTCCTCACTGCCTAGCTTCCTGCTCTACCTACGCGATCCCGACCAGTTCGGCATCTGCATCAACGCCACGATGCTCGGACTGGCCCATGAAACCGGCTCCGCATACAACGCCAAGAGTGGCCCGGCCTACGAGAAATTCTGTGCCGACCTCCGCGCCTGGCGCCAGCAGTACGGGGTGGCCCCGCAGGAAGCCGACGCGATCCTGACCCACATCATGCGCGCCAACCAGCCATCCACCGAGCAGGAACTGCCGGCCAAGGTGGGGGTCGAAGAGGTTGCCGAGGGCTGCTTCCTCGACGTCGAGCAGGTGGATCAGTGGGTCCAGGCCTTGAGCACCGGCATGCGGCAGGGCGTCTTCCACGGCCCACCCGGCACCGGCAAAACCCACGTTGCCCGGCTACTCGCGCAGCATCTGGCCACCTCCCCCGCCCACGTGGAACTCACCCAGTTCCACCCGGCGTACTCCTATGAGGACTTCATCGAAGGGCTCCGCCCGGAAACCAGCGACGGCGGACTGCGCTACGAGGTACGGCCCGGAATCTTCGCACGGCTCTGCGAACGGGCCCGGCACGCCCCGAACGAAACCTTCGTCATGATCATCGACGAGATGAACCGGGCCGACCTCGCAGCTGTCTTCGGCGAACTGCTCTACCTACTGGAATACCGCGATACGGAGGTGACCCTGCCGTACTCACAGCGCCGACTCTCCGTACCGCAGAATGTCTTCCTGCTCGGCACGATGAACACCGCCGACCGCAGCCTCGCCATGCTCGACTTCGCTCTGCGACGCAGATTCCACGCCTTCCCGCTACCGCCCGACGAGGGCGTGCTCGAACGCTGGACCGCGGGCCGCCCGGACGGCAACGCCGAACTCGCCCTCGGCGTGTTCCGACTGATCCGCGACCGGGTCGGCCCCGACGCACCGGTCAGCCCCGGACACTCCTACTGGATGACCGAAGCCCTAGACGCGGCCACCGCCGAACGGATCTGGGACTACCAGCTGCGCCCCTACCTCGCCGAATACTGGTTCGAGCGGCCGGCCGAACTCGGCCGGCTGGATGCCGACGTGCGGGCCCTGATCGCGGAACTCGCCTGAAGTGCTGCGCCTGGTCGAGTACCAGACCAAGACGGTGCAGCTCAGCCCGGCCGAGGCCGCCGAGCTGGCCCGCATGACCGTCGGGACACAGAACGGCGACGGACGGCCCCGGGTGATCGAGCGATTGACGCCGACAGCCACCCTCGGCTGCTACGACCTCCAGCCAGGCCCATACGTCGGCCGGTTCCAGCTACTCAGCGGCCAGGTGGTCGAGGTCGCCGGCCGGTTCCCGTTCCAGGACCTGGCAACGCTGCTGGGCCTCGGCCGCCGCGCCACCCTGCTCGAAGAAGCGGTCACGCCGGGCAGCGCCGGGCACAGCCTGGTCGATCTGATCGCGCTCGCATTTGTCCGGGAAGCGGAGCAGCTCGCCGGTCAGGGCCTGGCCAAGACGTACCAGCGGCGCTCGTTCACCCGTCCGCCGTATCCGGGCGTACCGTCGGCAACCTTGCATCTGAAGGCTCACGCAGGGCGCCCTGACCGATTGGCGACCTCCGCGAACCGACTCACCCCCGACGTACCGCTGAATCAGTTGATCGCGAGCGCACACCGCCGGCTGAGCGCCGTGCCCTATCCGAACGCACGTCTTAGCGCGCGGGTGCGGGCCCTGCACCCGGTCTTCCGCGGCATCACGAGCCTGCCCGGCCGCCCAGCTGCGCTCGGGATCTTGCCCGCCCGCTACCGGGAAATCGGGCGGCTCGCCCGGCTGATCCTCGACGACCGCAACACCCTGCCCACCGACGCAGGCGTGGCCGGGGTGAGCGCCATGTTCAACATGACAGGCATTTGGGAGAACTATGTAGGGGCCTGGCTACGTCGCCGGTTCCCAGATGTAACCGTGGCTGCCAAGCACCCGATCCCCCTGACAGACACCGGGCACGCAAGCGTCGGCATCGCCGACTTCGTCCTGCATCTGGGCGGCCACCCCATCGCGGTGTACGACGCTAAGTACCGGCCATGGCGATCCTCGCCCAGCACCGACGAGATCTACCAACTCTTCACCTACGCCCAACGGCTCGGCGTCTCCAACGCGGCTCTTGTCTATCCCGCAGCCGACAGCCACCACACCACGACAACGGTCGGACCAGTGACCATCGAGTGCTGGGCCGTCCCGATCGAGGCCCTCGACAAGCAATGATCCGCGAACCGCATCAGCCTGGAACGCTCACCGCCGAGCCCCGTGGGCGACCCAGCCAGGAACACGTACGCGCCGCCCGCGATCCAGCGCTGCGCTCATTATCGGCGGCAGATGAGGACGCTCCACCGGAATTCGTTGCCAGGCATTGCAGTGCGCGCGACCTGCCGATACAGAAATGCCGCACGAGGTCCGCGCGGCACGGGGCCGCAGCGCGGCCGGCGGGCTCGGGCGATGATCTAGATTGACCTCAGTCGACGCGCGGGGGATACATGACGGTTTTCGGCTGCCGGAGCTGCGACGCCACTCTGACGGTTCCGGTGTCGAGGGTGGCGCTGCCCGTCCACGCGGGCCAGAAGTACGGGAACGGGCCGGGATCGCTCGCGCCGGCACTGGAGCCCGGCACGTTCGCGGTGAATCCGCTGCCCTCCGGTCCGCCATGGCGCCGGTGGGCCGAACTCGAAGCCGGTGAGGCCGAGGCGCTCGGCTGGTACGCGCCGAGGTTCAGCATCTCCGCCGGGCCGGTCGGCCAGGTGTTGATCGCCCCGGGGGACGTCCGCGGCGCCGTCATCGTCCCGGCGCTGGTCGGCGACTCCGCGTGCTGTGGCCTCGATGGTGGCGAGCCCAACATGGTCTGCGTCACCTGCGGCACGCCGGTGGCGATCCGGATCGACGACTGTGGCCTGCGACAGGCGATTTGGCTGGACCCGCTGACCACCCGCGTGATCGAGGACGGTCCCGGCCCGCACCCGGTGCTCGACTGGGCGGACCTGATCGACCAGCGGCCCGGTATCCCGCCGTCCGAGCCGGGCGGCGGCTGGCACCCGATGTGGGCGGCTGCCGCCGCCTCGGCACTGGCACACTTGCTGGCCGCCTCGGGCGGCGACCCGATAGTGATCCCGGATTACCAGGTCGCCGAGGTCTTCCGGCCCACTCTCGACCGTCTCGTCGGCCCGGTCGGCACGGGGCCGGAGCGCACCCTGGTTCTGGCCGGGCCCGGCCTTCCGGACGCCGACGGCGACTTCGCCCTCATCCCGGAACATCCGCAGACCGGCGAACTCTGGCCGGTGACCCCGCCGGTGAAGCCGGTCCCGCTGGCCTGGGACGCCTGGCGGCACCTTGCGTTCCACCGAGCCCCGAAGCCGGTCGGGCGGTCGGTCCCGATCCCGCCGGAGACCCTACCGGCACTGCTCCCGGGTTACCGATTCGAGCCGGACGGCCAGATCTTCCTCAGTGTTCTGGCCCGACTGCCCGAGGTCAGGCAGCCAGGTTTGCGTGCCATCTACGACCGAGGCCGTCCCTACAGCTATAGCTTCTACATCTTCTGACCGCGTGGTTCGCCGTGATAGCGCCCTCCTCCGGCGGGTTCACTCTCATCGGCCAGATGATTGCGTCAACGGACGAAATGGCGTTGAGTCCGAGGGTCTGACCGACCGTGGCCTCCGCCGGCGCGGCCAGGCCGTCCGGGGAGGTGCAGCGAGGCGGCGCGTGATCTCCATGAGTAAGGACAAGATCATGCGGCTGCTGGCTGGGTTTCGCGGTGGATGAGTGTCGCCAGGTGCTGTCCTGCTGCGGTGGCGTCGATGGGTTCGCCCACGAGTTCGGTGGTGAGGGCGTCGATGCAATCCCGCACATGGGCGCTATCGGCGGTGAGCTGCGTGAAGACCCTCAGAGGCCCGCACCTGCACCGGTGTCCACCGGTCCACATTGCCGCCGTTGCCCAACTGACCGTTGTCGCCGTAGCCCCAGCAGTAGGTCCTGGTGCCGCTGATCCCGCAGGCGTGGGCGGTACCGGCGGTGATCTGGGTGAAGACCACCCCACCCGGGGCCCGCACCCGCGCCGGCGTGGTCCGGCTCGCGGTGGCGCCGTCGCCCAAGCCTCCGTAGGTGCCGTCGCCCCAGCAGTAGGTCCTGGTGCCGCTGATCCCACACGTCTGGGCGCCACCGGCGGTGATCTGGGTGAAGACCACCCCACCCGGGGCCCGCACCTGCACCGGTGTGTTCTGGCTCGCGGTGCCGCCGTTGCCCAACCGGCCGTCGTTACCCAGGCCCCAGCAGTAGGTCCTGGTGCCGCTGATCCCACACGTGTGGGAACCACCGGCGGCGAGCCGGGTGAAGACCACCCCACCCGGGGCCCGCACCTGCACCGGTGTCAGCCGGCTCGCGGTGCCGCCGTCGCCCAACGCGCCGTCAAGGCCGTAGCCCCAGCAGTACGTCTTGGCGCCGCTGATCCCACACGTGTGGTAGCCACCGGCGGCGAGCCGGGTGAAGACCACCCCGCCCGGGGCCCGTACCTGCACCGGTGTCAGCTGGTTCGCGGTGCCGCCGTCACCCACGGCAAAGTTGACGCCCCAGCAGTAGGCATTGGTGCCGCTGATTCCGCACGTGTGCGCGCTGCCGGCGGCGAGCTGGGTGAAGACCACCCCACGCGGGGCCCGCACCTGCACCGGTGTGTTCTGGTTCGCGGTGCCGCCGTTGCCCAGCTGACCGTCACCGGCGGAGCCCCAGCAGTAGGTCTTGGCGCCGCTGATCCCACACGTGTGGTAGCCACCGGCGGCGAGCTGAGTGAAGACCGCCCCTCCCGGGGCCCGCACCTGCACCGGTGTGTTCTGGTCCGCGGAGTCGCCGTTGCCCAGCTGACCTTCCTCGCCGGAGCCCCAGCAGTAGGTCTTGGCGCCGCTGATCCCACACGTGTGGAAGTTCCCGGAGGTCACCTGCGGAACCGGATCGGCCGGCCGCTGCGCCGCAGCCGGCCCGGTAGCCACCGCCAGCAGGAGTACCGACGCCCCGACCTTGAACATGATCTCTTTCAGCACACAGCAGACACCATCACAACCACACAGCCACCACCCGTTGATCCACTGAGCTTCGCTCGTTTAGGGATTCATCTTCCGAAAGGCCACACCGGCAGAAGACGAGCCGCGAACCAACCCGCAAGGCGCAGGGCGTCGTCGGCGGCGGAGCCGGCCGGGGCGCTGAGCAGGGTCATGGACAGGCCCGGGTCAGCGGATAGCTGTATGGTCTCGAAGTTCAGGTCGATCTCGCCGACGACCGGGTGCGAATGTTCAGCAACCCGACGGTCCGGGAGCGGTTGACCAGCGGCACGGCAGTGATCGCCATCCAGCTGACCCAGGCCGAAGCCAACGCCCTCGCCCGCGTCCTTGGCGCACGTTGAGCACACCATCCGGGTCGCCGGGCTGTTCGTGGACGGTGTCGACTACTGCGGCAGGTAGGCCAGCAGCCCGATGTCCGGGTGGTCGATGCCCGGTTGGCCGAGTGCACGCAGGTCGGCCTCGACGTCGGCACGGTTCAGAACGCCCGCCCGGACCGCCTGGTATCGCACGATCGCGTAGAGGAACACGTCCAGGTTGTCGAACCTGGTGTCCGCCTCGATGACCTGCTCCTCGTGGAACCAGACCGCGACCTGACCATTGGTCAGCACCACGTAATAGTTGCCGCCTCCGTCAAAACCGATTGACCACACGTCGTCGTCGGTGAGGGCAGTCTCGTAGTCGCTGTCGAGAATTTCGCATCCGTTCGCGGCGAATTCGAAGCCGTACGAGTCGTCGCTGACATCGAGAACGCTTGGCAGGGTGCCCGACCGGACCTTGCGGTCGAAGCCTTCCAACGCTGCCGCCGCACCTCCCGGCAGTCTTTCCAGGAATGGCGCGACCGGGCGGATCTGGTTGCTCAGCGTGACCAAGGCGCGGTCAGGAAACCATCGGGCCAGGTCGGCGTCGAAATCACGCTCGCCGTATCCGGCCAGTCTTTCGATAGTCACAGGCATCCGTCCAACGTAGGGGATCAATGATGGGCGCGGTTGAATAGGCGGTCTCGCCCGTCGGGCGGCCCAGATAGCCATACCAGTGGTAGCGACGGCGATACTGTTCGTCATGACGCCTCGGCGGCACGTCGTGCGATTACTGGGCCGTGGTTCCGGAACCGCGGTTGACTACTTTGGTGCCGCCGAACGCTACGAGCCAAGGCAGCATCAAGAAACCGCTGACGGCGAGCAGGAGGAATCCTAGGGTGTCCGCGGCTTCTGCTTGGTACTCCAGTTCGGGCCACGAGAAGTCACTGCCGATCAGTGACAACGCGTAGCACACAACGATCACGACGGTGACAGCCGTGCCGATCCGGCGGCCACGGCGGCCGCCCGCGGCGCAGAGAATCCCCAGCCCGAACATGACCATGGGGGCCAGACACAAACCGGACATGAGGACGAGGCCGATGTACGTCGCGCCGGGACCGGCGTCCGAATCGGCCAACCGCGACAGGTCGGCTCCGCCCGTGTGGACGACGGAGGGCAAAGCGGTGATCACTTCGGCCTCCTTGTGCCGGGCACGCCCGCAAGACGGTCAACATCGGGGGGAGAGAACAGGTGACAGGCAGTGTCGACGGAGCTCAGCGCGTCTCTCAAAAGTGCCTCGCACAAGGGCAGGGGCCCAGCAGGCCCCCTGTCTGCGGAAACTCATGCCAAGATCATCTTACTGCCCCTTGGGCCGCACTGCACCCCACCAAAGCCGGACGGCCGTTCTCCGGCTGGACCGTGCATGCCATGGTCAACAACCGGCTCTACCTCGGCGAAACCTCATTCCGCGACGTCGTCACCACCGAGGCCCACGAACCCCTCACCGACCCCGCCACCTTCGACCAATGCCAGCGCATCCTCAACGCCCGCGGCGAACCCGGCTCCTCACGGGCAGCGTCGAACTCCGGCTACTACCTCTCCGGCCTGATCAGCTGCCCACAGTGCAGCTGCAAGTACGTCGGCACCTCAGCCACCGGCAAACTACGCCGCTACCGCTACTACACCTGCTTCTCCCGCACCCGCTACGGCACCGCCGGATGCACCGCCCCCCGCATCGACGCCGACCTGCTCGACCCCGCCGCCGCCGAAGCCCTGATCGCGTTCTACGTCCGCACCGAGCTGATCAGCACGGCCATCGCCAACGAACACACCCGCCGCGCCGACGACACCGCCCAGCACACCGCCGAACTCGACACCATCACCGGCCGCATCACCGCCACCCAGGCCGCCATCGACCGATACCTCGCCGCCTTCGAAACGGGCACCCTCGACGACGCCACCTGCGGCACCCGCATCGCCGCACTGACCACCCAACTCGACCAGCTCGCCGACCGCCGCACCCAGCTCACCGACCTGATCGCCACCCCGCCGCAACCAGTCGGCCCCGCCACCATCGAACAGGTCCATCGACACCTAGCCGACATCCTGCGCACCGGCACCCCCGGCCAGCGCAAAGCGGTCATGGAGGCCCATATCGCCGAAATTCGGTTCGACGGCGACCGACTGATCCCGGTCTACCGGATACCGGTGGACGAATTTCGCACACAGGTTCGGGTTGTGGGGCGGGCGGGACTCGAACCCGCGACCGAGGGATTATGAGTCCCTTATACACCCGCACTCCTAGCAGGTAATACACCTATTTGACCTGGTTCCTTGGGTGCATGTTGTACGCATAGTGACGTCGATTAGCCCCGATTTGCTCCGGATCTGTCCCCCGGGGGACAGGTAGGCTGGCGATCATGGCAGGAAGCATCGAGCCGAAGAACAGCGGCTGGCGGGTGGTTTGGCGGTTCAACGGCCAGAAGCAGCACACAGTGCCGTGGCCTGAGGAGGAAATCGCCAAGCAGGCCTTGCAGATCGTGCAAGCCTTCGGCGGCAAAATCACGAAGCAAGATGTCGAAACCGCAATTTTGGGCTCGGATCCACGACAGGACGAATCCACCGCTCCGACCCTCCGGGTGTGGTGTGCAAGGTGGCTGCCAGCGAAGACCCGCATCACACCGGGGACGCGACGCAGGTACGGCCGGCAGTTAGAGTTGCGAATCCTTCCCGCTCTTGGCGATCTTCTAATCGACCAAATTACGCCAACAGATATCGGCAAATTCCTTAATGACCTGCGGGCCGATGGGCTGAGCAACGCAACTTTGACCCGGTACTACTCCGTGCTCCACGGCGCCTTAGAAGCGGCGATCAAAGAAGGCCTGATCCAGGAAAACCCGTGCGATGGCACCGACTTCGTGCGCGATCAGATCGCGGATGACGATACCGGAATCGAGCATCGCGTGTATCTGACTCCCGAAGAGTTTCAGCTGACATTGAAGGAATTCGACAAAGACGCTCGACTGGTCGTGGAAGTCCTCGCAGAAACCGGGTGTCGTTGGTCAGAAAGCACCGCGCTGGGCGTCCAGCATCTAGTCGCTCCCAGCAAAAGCCGCGGGCCACGCATTCGTATCTGGCGCGCTTGGAAGCAGGACGAAAACAACCGCTGGTATCTCGGTTCAACCAAAGGACGACAGCGACGCACTGTAGGAGTTAGCTACGGCCTGTATCAGAAACTAGTAAAGACCGTCGCGGGACGCCCGCAGGACGCGTTCATCCTCACCGCCCCGCAAGGGGGCCATGTCGTCTATGGGAACTTCTATCATCGCCGATGGCTTCCTGCGATAACACGCGCTCAGCGCTGCAAGGTACACCCGCCGGCACCCGAGGGAAAGCCGCTGGACAGCGCGACTGGACTCTGCTCCGGCTTCGGTGGACGCAGGTCCAACGGCAAGCCCTGCGGAGCAAAGGTCGTGCCTGGCTTCACTCGTTGCCGCAGCCACAGCGGGCCTGCGCGCGATGCAGTATCAACATGCGACTGTGCCGAGGTGCTACACGTTCGGCCCACTCCACATGACCTTCGGCACACGCACGCATCTTGGTTGTTCGCGGATCCCAACGTTGCCCCCTTGGCAATATCGAGGCGCCTCGGCCACGCAAATCTGCAGACCACCAGCGAGATCTACGGTGGCCTGATGCCGGAGGCAGAGGAAGCGGCAGTGAAGGCGATCTCAAGTGCGCTCGGCAGGCGAGAAAGGGCTGAGAAGAAGGCATCGCGTCGCACGGAGGTGGGGCCGCACCGGCCTAATCCGGCACGGGCACACGCATCGCTGGCCCGGCGGCGTGTCCGGCGTTCGGTGGCGTGTCGTCAACCTGTCATGCGGGCGGCGTAGGCGCGAAGGACTCGCTAGTCGGGCGGAGGCGGTGAGGAGCGCTCAGGCTGCTGTTGTTCAGCGGCCTGGGTGTTCTGAGCCTCGAAGCCGTCGATGATCTGCAGAAGGGCGTCCTTCTGGGACTTCGTGAAGTTCTCGTTCTGCTGGATGACCCGCCGTACATCAACGGCAGTGACGGGAGGCGGCCCCGGTACGAACCCGGCCAGGCGACGGGCTTCCTCGGGGTCGAGGTAGAGGTCGCGGCCGGCCGCCTTCGCCGCACGGTTGATGGCGTCGGCGAGGGCGTTGACGAGGCGCGGCTGGGGAGCGCGGGTGGTCGTCTGCCATTGGCTGAATGTGGCGGGCCTCACCTGCGCCTCGTTTAACACGCTTGTCATGGTTAGCCCGAGTTCACCGCATAACTCCTTGATTCGGAGCCAAAGCGGGTAGGCAACTCCCTCGTTTGAGTGCGACACGTAGCCCGTTGTAGCACGGCAAACCGTCGATTGGGAACTGAGACCGAACATTACGGGCGATCAATCTGGTCAAAAACGTATCTTTATATCCCTCATCGCCGCCTTGCTTCATCGTTCATTTACGGTTCTTTACGGTCTTGCGGTCGTTGATCACCACCGATACCGTCGGTCCCCGGCGCTCACAGCGCTAGTAGCCTCAGTCCATCGGGGGATACGACATGCAGGACGAACGGTTTATGACGGTCAACAACATCTGCCAACGGTTGAAGGTCTCTCGCTGGACGGTCCAGCGAGCTATCAAGAACAAGCACCTCGAGGCAGTCAAGGTCAGGACAGGTCGGGGAGGTTCCTGCGGGCAGTGGCGCATCCCCGAGGAGTCGTTCCAGGAATGGGTCAACTCCGGCACCCACGCTGAGCCCCAGGCTGGGGCTGGTGCGGGGACGCAGCGATGAGGGGCACGCAGACCGCCTCCGCGGTTGAGATCCCGACGTTGCATCGGTTCGAGGATGTCGCCAAGTCCTATGGCATCGAGGTCCGCGCGCTCAAGGACCAGGTACGGGCGTTGCGAGTCGAGCGGGTGAGGCTGGGGACGAAGTGGTATTTCACCCCTGAGCAACTCGCGGCATTCCATGCGGCGAGCACCGTTTCGGCCGGCGCCCGGCCGGGGGCGGATCCGCTCCAGAGGGTCCGTGATCGGCTGGCCAGCAGGGGACGCTCGAGTCAGGCCCTGCGTGGTGCGACAGGCCGGAGCGGGCGATGAGCGAGCAGGCAGACCGCAGGGTCCGGCTCGTTGTGGGCTGCCCCGTCTCCCTTGATCCTGGAAATCAGACCTGTCATCAACGTCGTCAACCCGCGCTGTCCTGTTCCCCGCGATGTTCTCCGTCAGCGCCCTTCGGCGTCCCCGCGGGAGTGATGCCGAGGATCGGTCCGCTGACGGCCAAGGTGGTGCAGGCGCCCCCCGGTCGCCTGCACCACCGCCCCATCCGTCGCGCTGGGGATTGCTGCGGTGCTCGCCCCAGCCACGCCCTGCGCGAACGCGAGCCTGGCTGCGGTCGTGTCACGGGGTCCACGGTGAGCGGCGCTGGCGTCGACCGGCATGACCAGCCGGAGCTCTCGCTGCACCTGTTGACGGTCCTCGGGCTGATCGTCGACGGCAAGGTGGCCCGAGACGATGCGTACAGGTATCGGGCTCAGGGTCGCACCGATGAGATCGATGCCGAGATCTACGACCTGGAGAAGCGTTTCCTGGTGACGTTGCGCCCGGATGGGCGGGTGGCGCCCACCACGACTGGCTCGATCGTCTGGCGGGCGCGCAGACCGCGACACCAACCAGCCGCCGGCTGGCGCACTCCGCAGTTCACCTCCGGCGAGAACGCCTCACTAGCGCCGGCATCCCAAGACCGCTGACAACACCGGTCAGCCCCGGCCCGCGCCCGTCGTGGACCGGGGCCGGTTCGGCACGCCCAAGAGCAGTCCGGAAGGGACTCCCCGTGAACATCATCGGACGAGCATTCACCGCGTACTTCACCGACGAGGGCAGCGTCGCGGCCGCCGTAGCCCTGTGGGCACGCCGCCATCGCGACAGCGCACCGCGGCGCACCATCCGACGTCGTACCGCGAGCGCGCACACCATCGAACGGCGCCTCACAGAACGCAAGGACCAGGATCTTCACCTGCTGCCGGGTGCGGGAGTTGCTGTCTCGCACCGTGTGCTGTGACCGAATCCGCGAGGGCCTCGAGGACGCCTGATGGCTGCGCCGGTTGACGCCGATCGGGCCATCATCGTCTGCCTCGCGCTGGCCGTGCTGGTCGCGACGGTCGGTGTCGGGTGGGGCGTGCTCGAACGGGTGCGTGCTGCCCAGTGGAAGCGCATCGCGTGGCAGCGAGGGGCCGTCGCCTCTCGACTGAGTTCGATGCTCGCCGACCGCGGCGTTGCCGTGCCGGGGAGCCAGGCCGACGCCGCGAGCCCGCGTCATGACCATTCGCTCGCCCCGCACCGCGAAGACCACCGCCGCCGCGAGCGACGCATACGCGGCGGCGCTCGGATCCCGCTGCGACACGTGCCGCGCCCCCCACGACGAAGGCGATGACGAAATGCTCCTGTATTCGGAACGTGCCGACGAAGGCCGCGGCGACATCGACCGGTCGGTGCCGCCGCTGACCGGTGAGGACCGCTACCTGCTGGCCACGGTATGCCGGGAGGCCCGTGCCCACGGCTGGCGCAGCGGTCACCGCCTTGGCTGGGTCCACCAGCGCCAGGGCGTAGCGGTCTCTGTCGAGCCGGGAGCTCTCGCGCTGTGGTGGCGCGGGCCAGGCGGGCGGTGGCCCACGTATCCGAGGTCGTACCCGGTCGCTTCGCTGAACGAGGCGCTGCACGTCCTGATCGGGGTGGGGCTGCTGCCGGGCTGGTACTGCGATCACGGCAGGCAGGCCATGGCCGAGATCGCTTGGATCTGTGACCGCGCCGCCGATGACCTGGAGCGGCGGGCCGTGGTCGCGTTGGCCGGCGACGAAGCCGTCGCCGCTCGGGTATGGCGTCAGGCAGCGGGCCGGGCCCGCCGCGTCGCCGGGCTGAAGGCGCCGGCATGAGCCGCCGCACCGGCGGTGGGGGTTTTCCGATCTCTCGGCGTCGCCGCGGGATCACCACGCCGTTCGGCGCACGAGACGAGTTGGAAGCGCCGCTGCAGGCGTTCGTGCGCCGCGAGTGCAAGGCCCGTGACCTGCTGCACTACCACACCCACCGCTCGGAGCGCTCCGAGCGCGGGTTTCCCGACAGTGTGATCGTCGGCCCGCGCGGCGTGGTGTTCCGGGAGTTGAAGTCCGATGGCGGCCGCGCCGAGCCCGAGCAGTTGGTGTGGTTGCACCGGCTCCGAGAGGCCGGCGCGGACGCAGCGATCTGGACTCCGCAGGACCGGCGAAGCGGACGGATCCTCAATGAACTGAACTGGCTGTCTCGCGACCGCCAGGCTCTGACCAATACCTTGCCCGCTGACCTGGCGAAGACCCTCTACCTGTTCTCCCGGGCCGACGACGAGCCGGCCGCCGCCGTGCACTGGGACGCGGGTTCCCCGCACGTCGACCACGACCGGTGGCGACTGCACGCGCAGAGCACCATCCGGATGCTGCTCGCCACCCTGCCGCACACCCCCGAACAGGTCAGCCGGTGGCTGCGCGAACACCAGCTCACCAGCCCTGAGGCTCGCCAGGTGTTCGCCGCGGTGCACGAGGACCTCGCTCGATCCGCCGCGGGCCTGCCGTGAGCGGCGGACAACCGGCCGACGCACCGACCCTCGCCGAGGCACGGCGGCGCTCGCCGTGCGCCGACATCACGACCTGCCGCGCCCGCTGCCTCGCCCCGGCCTGCTCGCCCTGACACCCCCGCCGTAGCTGCGCCGCACGATCCATCCCGGCGCCCCGTGAACAGGAGCCGACTGCCATGGCCGAATTCCGACTCGCCGAGGTCCGTGACGGCCGTGCGCACTGGGGCAGCGCCGCGCCCATCGACCTTCCGCGGTTGACGCCACGTCAGTACGCGATCCTCGCCTACGTCCGGAGGCACGTCGCCGTCCACGGGTGTGCGCCCACCGTGCGGCAGATCGGCGACGTGGTCGGCCTGGCCTCCGTCTCCTCCGTCAGCTACCAGCTCGGCAGGCTGGAAGCCAAAGGCGCGTTGCGCCGTGACGCGGATCAGGTCCGCGGTCTGCACGTCACCGGGTACGCGACGGCGGCCAGTGACGGCGGCGGGCTGGCTCTAATCTCCGGCGGGACGCCGTGAGACGCCGCCGGCCCCCGGGTGAGCCGGCGGATTCTGATCGCGCATCAGATGTCGACGGTCTCGCCGAGGGCCTTCGCGCCCCGCAGGTACCAGTCCCACGGCACCAGGGCGGCGACAGCTTCCTGGTGCTTCGCGGCGATGGCGTGCTGGCCGACGTAGGAACCCAGGCGGTCGCGCAGCGAGGTGATCCCCACGATCGGTACGGCGGCGAGGTCCAGCGGTTCTTCCAGAGCGGTCGCGGCGGCCCGCCGCCAGGTCATCGAGACCAGCACGCCGCGCGGCTGGAGGTCGACTACCAGAACGGTGTGGACCGCGTCGGTCTCGTTGCGGGCGAGGTCGACGCGTGTGCGCAGGGCCGCCCGCGCGGCGCCGATGCCCATCAGCTCTCGCGTCGTCGCCATGCCAGGAGGATAGCGGCCGCTCACGGGCCTCCTCGGCGCCGCCATCACGCTCATTGCCGCCTCCACCCCCACAGTCGCTGGCGTGTACGTTTCCCGTTACGTTTTTCATTACGTTTTCGTGTACGTTACCGCATGCTCGGTGGGCGACCGCCCGCACCAGTCAGCGACCGCGACGGGGGTGCATCGTGAGGTTCGTTCTGGAGCTGCAGCGAGCCGTCTGCAACTCCGCGATGCCCTCCACCGGCCGGCACATCATGCTCACCCTGGCCATCAAGGCCGACTGGGAAACCGGCGTCATCCCGCGCGAGCACAGCCCTTCGCTGTCGCTGCTGGTCAGCATGACCGGGTTGTCGAAGTCGACTATCGCCGAGTGGCTCGACGTCCTGGAGACCGCGGGATGGATCAAGCGTGACCGTCCACCCAGGGGCAGCCGAGACGAACGCACTGGCTACACCCTGCTGATCGGCTCCGCGCACGTGCCCAAGCCTCAGCGGGCCTCGCGCCGCACCTCCTCCAGCCGTCCGCGCGACGGACCAGTCGCCGACGGCGACACGGGGCAAACATCCACCTTTGGTAGTCCGCCAGGCGCACCTGTCCTCCAGGCGGACAGCTCAGACATGGGCGGCTTGCCCGCATTTGGTAGTCCGCCAGGCGAACCCGTCCGCTTGGCGGACACCTCCAGCCGTCCGCCAGGCGGTACCGCAGCGGTCCGCCCGGCGGACACCGGTAGTCCGCCAGGCGGGGCCGCCGGGGGTAGGTCCAGAGCCTCGGGGGGGGCGACATCCGGGGGGCG
>NZ_JBEZXZ010000061.1:0-42800 GCF_040638275.1 Actinoplanes sp. NPDC026623
GCCGGGCTGCCGCGCCCGCGGGGAGCGGCGTCACCGGGGCGCGGTGAGCGTCCCCGGCGCGATCCGGCGCAGGTACGCCTCGACGGCCGCGTGATCCGTGCCGTCCGCCGCGCATCCGAGGTAACCGTCCGGGCGCACCAGCAGGACACGGCGACGACTTCAGCGACCGCGACGCGGTGCGCTACCACGTGGCGCTCTACTGGCACTTCCATCGCCGGCACCACACACTGCTCTCGGCCCTGCAGCAGGCCGCCACCGTCGACGCGTCCTTCGCCGAGCGGTCCCGGGAGCTGGTCGAGCCCGACATCCGCCACATCGCCGATCACCTGGTCCGCGCGCGGGAGTCCGGCCTGCGGCTGCCCGGCGACCCGCTGGTCGTGGCGACCGTCTTCACCACGCTCGTGCCGGCGTTCACGACGATGTGGCAGTCGGGGCAGGGTCCGGCGCTGGGCCGCGAACTCTCCGATGCCGAGGCGATCGAGACGCTGACGTCCTTCGTCTATTCCGGGATCGGCGGCGTCAGCCCGTAGTCGAGGGTTCGCGGCGGGTTACCCTCCGCCTTGAAAACGTTGTAGCCGAAATAGGTCGTGCCGATGACGGCGGGGTATCGGGCGCAATAGAAATGCGTCGTGGCGCGCAGGGCGGCGTGTTTAGCCGTGATGTCGGCCACTAATCCCGCGGTTTGGTCCGGGCGTTCCGGCTGAGCCGCGAGGGTGTGGAATCCGAACTCGACGACCAGCGGCGCGCCGGGCATTCCGGCCGTGGCCCGGTCCGCGATGTCCGCGAGCCGGCGGGCGTCGATCAGCTCGTCGGTGCTGCTGTTTGCGTCCGCTATCCGAGTCCCCGGATAGCTGTAGCTGGTCAGCACGTAACCATCCGCGCCGCTGTCGCGGTAGGACGGAATCCGGTACGAGCCGTCCCAGCCGTAGAACAGGCCGAGGAAGACCGGCGTCGTCCCGGCGCGCTGCCGGACCAGCCGGACCAACTCCGCCGCGTACGCCGGCTGGCGCTCGGCCGACAGTGCCGAGTTGATCCCGCCGAGCCGCTCCTGCACGCGCGGGTCGTCGACCGGCATGTTCAGCGCGAGGTAGGCCACCGGGGCGCCGCGCGCGCGTTCGAGCAGCCTGCCGTGCCTGGCCAGCACGTCGGCGGCGTCCTCGCGGCGGAACGCGAAGCTGCTGGGGTCGTACGCCTCGAGCCGCACGACGGCGCGCATGCCCAGCTCGGTCAGGGTGGCGAAGAAGGCGTCCAGCCGGGCGCTGCTCCACCGCTCCAGCCCGTACACGTTGACGGTGTTGATGAAGTAGTCGTCCCGCATGCGGCGCAGGTCGCCGGGCAGGTCGGAGGTCGGCTCCCAGGTGGCGCCCTGGATCCGGTCCGATGGGCCCGAGTACGGCGACGTCGCCGGTGTCGCGGCCGGGCACGACCGCGCCGCCGGCGCCGGCTCGGGCCGGCAGGCCGCCAGCGGTAGCAGCGACAGTGTGAGGGTCAGCACATGGGCCAATTTGAATGTCATGCCGCCATTTCTCCGGTATGGACCCTGTGTTTCCGCGATGCATATGACGCTCTCACAATACCCGCTGACCTGCCCGGCTTAACGGTCGGTAGAAATGCCGATGGGGTTCATATCGGCGAAACATGATCGACTCATGGGCGCGTGAAACGCCGCCGAACGAACCGCTTTACCCGTCATTCATATGAGCCGTCCAAGGTGGATACCGAAACCACTTCAGGGGAGGATATCCATGTACGACAACTCGGCTTCATTGGCGCTGGCCGGCAGCGGAATCACCATTCTCGGCACGGCCGCCAGCCTGACGGCGGTCACGATCGGCGGCGCGCTCTTCGTCGGCGTCGGCGCCGTCCTGGCGGTAAGCGGCCGGCTCAAGCGACGGCGGGGCGGCTCCCGATGACCAAGTCTCCCCGGCTCTACCTCGTCATCCTGGCCCTCTGGTCGGTCCTGCTCGCGATGCTGCTGGACGCCGCGGTCACGCAGATCGGCGCCGCCGCGCACGCGGGCCGGCCGATCGTCGGCCTGGTCGTGGCGAGCACCGTCTTCATCGCCTACTTCTGGCTCAACGGCATGAAGGACGTCGTCTACACGCTCTACTACCACCTGATCTCGTCCCGGCGGGCGACGGTGGTGCCGCGCCGGGCGGCGACGGCGCAGCCGCGGGTCGTGCTGGTCTACTGCACCTGCAACGACTTCTCCGCGGACAGCCTGCTGCGCAGCATGCGCCAGGACTACGGCGACTTCGAGGTGGTCATCCTCGACGACTCGTCCGACCCCGGCTACCTGGCGCGGGTCGACGCCTTCGGCGCCGAGCACGGCGTGCGGGTGGTGCGGCGCGCGGACCGCGCCGGCTTCAAGGCCGGCAATCTCAACAACTACCTGGGTACGGCGGAGTTCGACTTCTTCGTCATCCTGGACAGCGACGAGATCATCCCGCCCGGCTACATCGACCGCTGCCTGGACTACTTCGCCCGGTACCCGAACGCCGGCATCGTGCAGGCGAACCACATCGCCACCCGCAACCGCAACGCGTTCATGCGGATGTTCTCCATCGGCGTCGACTCACACTGGATCGCGTACCAGACGGTGAAGGACCGGCACGGCTTCCTGTCCCTGCTCGGGCACGGCGCCATGGTGAGCCGCGCGTGTTACGACGGGGCCGGAGGCTTCCCGCACGTGGTCGCCGAGGACCTGTGCTTCTCGATCGCCGCCCGCGACGCCGGCTACTACACGGTCTTCGCGCCCGACGTGGTCTGCGAGGAGGAGTACCCGGTCGACTACCTGGCCTTCAAGAAGCGCCACTCCAAGTGGACGCAGGGCAACATGGAGTTCATCAAGCGCTACACCCGGGTGATCATGCGGTCGCGGATGACCTGGTTCGAGAAGCTCGACATCGTGCTGTTCACCTACAACCTGCCGCTGACCGCGGTGTTCTCGGTCTATGTGGCGATACACGTGGTCGTGCTGCCGATGCTGGGCTACCGGATCGTGTATCCGCTGTGGATGCTGGCACCGACCGTCGTGTTCCTGCTCGCGCCCATGCTCAACGACGTGATCTTCCACTTCCGGAGCATGCCGAAGCGGCGCCTGGCCTGGTACCTGCTGCACACGATCCTGCTGTACGGCTCGATGCTGCTGATCAGCTTCCGGGCGTCGGTGAGCTCGGCGTTCGGGAAGTCGGTCTTCGTCGTGACGCCGAAGGAGGACCGCCCGCTCACCCTGCGCGAGGCGCTGGCGGCGAACCGGGCGGAGATCATCTTCGGGGTGCTGCTGACGGCGGTGTCGATCTATCTGACCGGCAGCGCGCTGCCGGTGATGCTGATCGCGCTGCCCGCGATGCTCTGCTTCTACCTGGCGCTGAAGCACAACCGGACGGAGCCCGGCGTGGTCGTCAGCGAGGACGATCACGCCGGGCCCGGGGATGCCGCCTACTTGCCGACGCTCTTGCGGTAGTCGCTGTTGAGGCGGCCGATCAGCGTCAGCGGGATGCCCTTCGGGCAGACCGTGGTGCACTCGCCGGCGTTGGTGCAGCCGCCGAAGCCCGCCTCGTCGTGGGCCTCCAGCATGTCCACCACGCGGCTGGCCCGTTCCGGCTGACCCTGGGGCAGCAGGCCGAGGTGCGCGACCTTGGCCGCGGTGAACAGCATCGCGGAACCGTTGGGGCAGGCCGCCACGCAGGCGCCGCAGCCGATGCAGGTGGCCGCCTCGAACGCCGCGTCCGCGTCCAGCTTGGGCACGGGCGCGGCGTGCGCGTCCGGTGCCGTGCCGGTCGGTGCCGAGATGTAGCCGCCGGCCTGGATGATCCGGTCGAAGGCGCTGCGGTCGACGACCAGGTCCTTGATGACCGGGAACGCCGCCGCCCGCCACGGCTCGACGTCGATCGTGTCGCCGTCGGCGAAGTGGCGCATGTGCAGCTGGCAGGTGGTGGTGGCCTTCTGCGGCCCGTGCGCCACGCCGTCGATCACCATGCTGCACGCGCCGCAGATGCCCTCGCGGCAGTCGTGGTCGAAGGCCACCGGGTCGTCGCCGCCGAGGATCAGCTCCTCGTTGAGGACGTCGAGCATCTCCAGGAAGCTCGCGTCCGGGGAGATGTCCTTGACGTCGTAGGTGACCATGCGGCCCTTGTCGCCGGGGCCCTGCTGGCGCCACACCCTTACCTGGATGTCCATTACTTGTAGCTCCGCGTGCTCGGGTGGACGTGTTCGAAGTTGAGCTGTTCCTTGTGCAGGGTGGGCGTCTCGCCGCCGAACTCCCAGGCCGCGACGTAGCTGAACTCGTCGTCCTGGCGCATTGCCTCGCCCTCCGGGGTCTGGCTCTCGGCCCGGAAGTGGCCGCCGGCCGACTCGGCGCGGTGCAGGGCGTCGATGCACATCAGCTCGCCCAGCTCGAAGAAGTCGGCGACCCGGCCGGCCTTCTCCAGGTTCTGGTTGAGCTGCTCGCCGGTGCCGGGCACCTTCACCCGGGTCCAGAACTCCTCGCGCAGGCCGCGGATGAGGCTGATGGCCTTGGTCAGGCCCTCCTCGGTGCGCTCCATGCCGCAGTACTCCCACATGATGTGGCCCAGTTCGCGGTGGAAGGAATCGACGGTGCGGTCGCCGTCGACCGCGAGCAGCTTGGCCAGCCGGTCCTCGACCTGCGAGCGCGCCGCCACGACCTCCGGGTGATCCTCGGCGACCTTGTCGAACGGGCCCGCCGCCAGGTAGTTGTTGATCGTGTTCGGCAGCACGAAGTAACCGTCCGCCAGGCCCTGCATCAGCGCGGACGCGCCGAGCCGGTTGGCGCCGTGGTCGGAGAAGTTGGCCTCGCCGATCACGAACAGGCCGGGGATCGTCGACTGCAGGTCGTAGTCGACCCAGAGGCCGCCCATCGTGTAGTGCACGGCCGGGTAGATGCGCATCGGCACCTCGTACGGGTCCTCGCCGGTGATGCGCTGGTACATCTCGAAGAGGTTGCCGTACTTCTCCTCGACCGCGGGCTTGCCGAGGCGCTCGATCGCGTCCGCGAAGTCCAGGTAGACGCCGAGGCCGCCGGGGCCGACGCCGCGGCCCTCGTCGCAGACGTTCTTCGCCGCGCGCGAGGCGATGTCGCGCGGCACCAGGTTGCCGAACGACGGGTAGATCCGCTCCAGGTAGTAGTCGCGGTCCTCCTCGGCGATGTCGGCGGCCGGCTTGCCGCAGTCCTCGCGGCGCTTCGGCACCCAGACCCGGCCGTCGTTGCGCAGCGACTCGCTCATCAGGGTGAGCTTGCTCTGATGGCTGCCGGATTCGGGGATGCAGGTCGGGTGGATCTGCGTGTAGCAGGGGTTCGCGAACAACGCGCCCTTGCGGTGCGCCCGCCAGCTCGCCGTGACGTTGCAGCCCTTGGCGTTGGTGGACAGGAAGAAGACGTTGCCGTACCCGCCGGAGGCGAGCACGACGGCGTCCGCGAGGTCGGTGGTGATCTCGCCGGTGACCAGGTCGCGCACGACCACGCCGCGGGCCTTGCCGTCGACGATGACCAGTTCCAGCATCTCGTGCCGGGCGAACATCTCGATGTTGCCGAGGCCGATCTGCCGCTCCATCGCCTGGTACGCGCCCAGCAGCAACTGCTGACCCGTCTGCCCCCGGGCGTAGAAGGTGCGGGACACCTGGGTGCCGCCGAACGAGCGGTTGTCGAGCAGGCCGCCGTACTCGCGGGCGAACGGCACGCCCTGCGCCACGCACTGGTCGATGATGTTCACGCTGACCTGGGCGAGCCGGTAGACGTTGGACTCACGGGCGCGGAAGTCGCCCCCCTTGACCGTGTCGTAGAAGAGCCGGTAGATCGAGTCGCCGTCGTTGCGGTAGTTCTTCGCCGCGTTGATGCCGCCCTGCGCCGCGATCGAGTGCGCCCGGCGGGGGCTGTCCTGATAGCAGTAGGAGCGCACCCGGTAGCCGGCCTCGGCGAGTGTCGCCGCGGCCGAGCCGCCGGCCAGGCCGGTGCCGATCACGATGACCGTGAGCTTGCGCCGGTTGGCCGGGTTGACCAGCTTGGCGGCGAACTTGTGGCGCTCCCAGCGGGTCTCGATGGGCCCGTCCGGTGCGGCCTTGTCGGCGATGTCCTCGCCGTCGTTCCAGAACGACATGATCAGTCCACCAATCCGGTGAGCACGGCGAACGGCACCGACAGGTAGCCGACCACCAGGACGACGGAGAGCAGCAGGGCGACGCCGCGGGCGATGCGCTCGCCGCGGGCCGTGCGCTGGCCCAGGGTGCGGACCGCGCTGAACAGCCCGTGCCGCAGATGGAAGCCGACGGCCACGATCGCGAGCGTGTAGAAGAGCGTCACGTACCAGCGGCCGGGCGCGAAGTCGGCGACCACGTTGGCGTGCGGGTGCTGCCGGTCACCGACCGGGTTCAGCGTCCCGGTCGTCAGGTCGAGGATGTGGAAGATGACGAACAGCAGGATGATCACGCCACCCCAGCGCATCGTCCGGGCGGCGTAGCTGCCCTGGATCTTGGGGCGGTGCACGTAGCGGACCGGGCGCGCCTTGCGGGCCCGGCGGGCCAGGATCGTCGCGGCGACGATGTGCCCGGCCACGGCGAGGGTGAGCCCGCCGCGCTGCAGCCAGAGGTACCAGTCCCTGGGCAGCAGCGGGGTGCCGATGGTGCGCAGCCAGTGCGCGTAGTGATCGAAGGTCTCGGCGCCGAAGAAGATCTTCAGGTTGCCGATCATGTGGGCGTACAGGAAGCCCACGAGCAGCAGGCCGGTAACGGCCATGAGGATCTTCAGCGCGACCGAGGACCGTGCGCCGCGACGGCGGGGCTTGGGCGCCGACGTCTTCTTCGCCGGTTGCGCCGTCGCCTTACGAGTTGGAGTGCTGATATCTACCGCCACTCCTGGGACGGTAGGTAGCTTTGGACGATTCGTCTAATGCATGATTGGCCGTTTCATCATAGATATAGGCTATGAAAGTGCAGCTACAGCAGCTTCGATACTTCCTAGCAGTGGTAGAAACTCGGCATTTCACCCAAGCTGCTGATTCGGCGGGCGTCTCACAGCCGACTTTAAGTAAGCAGATTCACACCCTCGAGGAGACCCTCGGCGCGCCGCTGTTCGAGCGCGCCCGCGGCGCCGTCGGGCTCACCGCGGCCGGCGACACCCTGCTGCCCCTCGCCCGCCGGATGGTCGCCGACGCGGACGCCGCCCGCGACGCGATCCAGGAGATCGTCGGCCTGCGCCGCGGCCGGGTCCGGGTCGGCGCCACGCCCAGCCTCTGCTCGTCGCTGGTCCCGACGGTGCTGCGCCGGTTCCGCGGCGAGCACCCGGACATCGAGTTGCACGTCAACGAGGGCAGCTCGCCGGACCTGATCGCCGACTTGCTCGCCCGCGACCTGGACCTGGCCCTGATCGTCCAGCCGGAGCAGGGCGTCGACGCCTCCCTGCACACCGCGCCGCTGCTGCGCGAGAGCCTGGTCGTCGCGTCGGTCCGGTCCGGTCCGCCGCCGACGCCGCGCGTGCAACTCGACCTGAACGAACTGCGCGACCAGCCGCTGGTGATGTTCCGCCCCGGCTACGACCTGCGGGACGTGACCATGGAGGCCTGCCGGCGGGCCGGCTTCACGCCCCGGTTCGCGGTCGAGGGCGGCGAGATGGACGCGGTGCTCGCGTTCGTCGAGGCCGGGCTGGGCGTGGCGCTGGTGCCGAGCATGGTGCTGGTCAACCGGCCGCTGCTGCGGGCGACGCCGCTCGCGCCGCCCGGGATGCGCCGCACGATCGCGCTGGCGCATCGGCGGCGGGCGGTGCTGCCGCACGCGGCCGAGGCGCTGCGCGCGACGCTGCTGGACCACATCGCGACGGGCGAGCTGCCGATCGGCGCCCAGCCCGCCTAGGCCCTGTCACCGGGGGTCGAAGACCTCCTGCGACGTTGCGCGTGCGGGCACCGGCTACGGGCGCGCTCGGCCGATCGCGTCGGCGACGATCTTCGCGGACAGGGTGACCATCGGCAGGCCACCGCCCGGATGCGTCGAGCCGCCCACCAGGTACAGGCCGTCCACCGGGCCCCGGTTGCCCGGGCGCAGCAGGCCGCCGGCGGTCCCGTAGATCGTCCCGCCCGGCGCGCCCGCCGACTGCGCCAGGTCGGCCGGCGTGCGCGTCTCGGCGAACAGCAGCCGGTCGCGGACGTCCGGGCCGCGCTCGGCCAGCCGGTCCAGGATGTGCGCCGCGTACGCCTCGGCCAGCCCCGGCCGCCGCCAGTCGACCGCGCCGTACGAGGTGCCGTGCCGGGGCGCGTTCACCAGCACGAACCACGCCTCCGTGCCCGGCGGGCGCACCGCCGGGTCCTCGGCGCGGGTCACGAAGATCGTCGGATCCGAGGCGGGCCGGGCCCGGGCGCCGGTGGCCGGCGAGCCGAAGACCGCGTCGAACTCGGCGTCGTAGTTTCGCGGGAAGAACACCGTGTGGTGCGCCAGTTCCGGCGTCTCCCCGCGGACCCCGAGCAACAGCACGAAACCCGCCAGGCTGCGGTCGGCGAGGCCGCCGAGACGGGCCGGCGTCGGCAGCAGATCCCGGTACAACGTCAGGGCGTCCACGTCGGACACGACGATGTCGGCCGGCACGACCTCGCCGGAGCGGAGCTCGACCCCGGTCGCCCGCCCGGCGGACGTGCGGATCCCCGCGACCGGCGACGAGGTCGTGATCGAGACGCCGAGGTCACGACAGCGGGCGAGCAGCGCGGCCGACAGCCCGCCCAGGCCGCCCGGCAGATACCAGCCGCCGAAGGCCAGCTCCGCGTACGGGATCGCGGCCAGTGCCGCCGGGGCGCGGCGCGGATCGGCGCCCGTGTAGGTCGCGTACCGATCGAGCATCACCCGCAGCCGGGGGTCGCGCAGGTATCGGCGGCCCAGGCCGCGCAGCGAGCGCCACGGCGCGATCGCCGCCAGGTCGCCGACCCGCCAGGACAGCGCGGCGAGCGTCGCGGGGGTGACCTCGCGCTGCAGCACCGAGCGCCAGGACGCCTCCCAGATCCGCTCGGCCCGCGCCCAGAAGCGCGCCCAGTCCGCCCCCGCGCCCGCGCCGAACGCCGCCTCGATCCGGGACCGGAAGACCCCCGGATCGGCGCTCGAGTCCAGCACCGAGCCGTCCGCGAAGACGTGCCGGACCACCGGATCCAGCGCCGTCGGCGACAGGCCGAGCCCCAGGTCCGCGAAGACCCGCGGCATCGTGAGCAGGCTCGGGCCGGTGTCGAAGAGGAAGCCGTCGCGCTCGTAGCGGCCGAGCTTGCCGCCGACGGTCGCCGCGCGCTCGTGCACCGCCACCCGGTGCCCGGCGGCGGCCAGCCGGGCGGCGGCGGCCAGCCCGCCGACCCCCGCGCCGATCACCACGATCTCGCTCATACCGGCCTGCCGCGCCAGGTCAGCAGCCCGCGGCGGCGCAGCGCGAACGAGCGCACCACCAACCACCCGAAGATCAGGACCGAGACCGGATGGGCCAGGGCGTCGGGCCAGCCCCGCGCCCCGGTCGCCCGCGCGGAGACCAGCCTCCCCAGCACCCCGATCCCGTACGCGAAAAAGCCGCACAACGCGGGCACCACCGCGCCGGCTCCCAACAGGGCGAGGGCCGCGACCGGCGGCGCCACGTACAGGATGACCAGCAGAAGCACGACGGTGGCCGCGCCGGCGGGCGAGCCGAACGACGCCCACAGCGACTTGCTGTAGCCGTCCCGCAGGTCCCGCCACGTCGGGTACATCAGACAGTCGGCGAACGCCGAGGCGTCCGCGAGCGCGATGCGGCCGCCGGACCGCTTGACCGCGCGGGCCAGCCCGATGTCCTCGAGCACGTCGCCGCGGACGGCCGCGTGCCCGCCGGCCCGCTCGTAGCCGGCCCGGTCCGCGACCAGCCACTGCCCGCCGGCCGCCGCCAGCGACGGGCGCGGCGAGCGCTCCATGGCCCGCAACGGCAGGAAGGTCAGCCACGACCACTGCAGCAGCGGCTGCACCAGCCGGCCCGCCCCGATGATCCGCGGATACGGCGACAGCAGGCCGGCCCCGGAGATGCGCAGCAGCGCGACGCCCCCCGCGATCGCGTCCGGGGCCAGCACGACGTCCGCGTCGACGAAGACCAGCACGTCCGCGTCGCCGGCGGCCGCGGCGAGCTGCGCGCAGGCGTGCGGCTTGCCGAGCCAGCCGTCCGGCGGCGGCGCGCCCGTCAGCAGCCGGACCCGGTCGCCGGCCACGGCGCGGACCACGTCCGCGGTGCCGTCGGTCGAGCCGTCGTCCAGCACGACGATGTCCAGGTGCGGCACGCCGGCCTGGCCCAGCAGGGCGGCGAGGCACGGCGTCACCCGCCCGGCCTCGTCGCGAAGCGGCAGCAGCACGGCGACGCGTTCCGTGGTGGTCTCCCCGGCCGCGAGGCGCCGCAGCAGGGCGGCGTTCACGATCGTGTGCCCGGTCAGCGCCGCCAGCGGCAGCAGCGTCAACCAGATCATGGGCGGGACAGCCGCACGGCCAGCGGCAGCACGACCGCGCCCATCAGGACGCCGCCCCACAACGCCGAGGCCGGCAGGCCGAGGAAGACCGCGTGAGCGAGCACGCAGGAAGCGTACGTCCAGAACCAGAGCGCGAGCATCGGCGCGTCCCCGTCGGCGGCGACGGCCGCCCGGGGGCCCGCCGCGGCGGCCAGCACCGCCATGAGCAGCAGCGCGAAGCCGAGCCAGCCCAGATAGTTGCCGATCGGGATGCCCGGCACGCCGGGCAGCGCGGGCGTCGGCGAACGCCAGGTCCAGTAGCCCTCGGCGACCATCTGCGGGTCCAGGAACAGGTCCCAGGCCGCCAGCCCGACGGCGGCGATCGCGATCCGCGCGGGCTTGGACCGGGCCAGCCGCAGCGCCGCCAGCCAGGCCGGCCAGGCCATCCAGGTCCAGGCCAGCGGGATGATCAGCGGCACGCCGAGCAGCTTCGGCCCGAGCCGCCCGGAGTAGTCGTAGGTGCCGAACGGGAAACCCGTCGCGACGCCGACCGCCTCGACCGCGAAGCCGAACAGGGTCGTCGTGGCGATCAGCGCGGCCGCCGCCCGTACGCCCCGGGTGAGCAGCGCGTGCGAGACCGAGAGCAGGTAGCCGAGCACCACCGTCAGCACCGTCAGCGCGGCGCGCGGGCCGGCGCCGGCCAGCGGGTAGCTGATCTGGGTCAGGATCAGGGCGCCGAGCAGCGCCCACGGCAACGCCCGGGCCACCGTCAGATGCCGACGGTTCCGGTGGCGTCCCGGCTCACCGGATGGCCCGCGAGGGGCAGCTCCCGGCCGAGGATCGCGAAGGCGCGCTCGTCGCCGGGGAAGATGAAGTCGCGCAGCACGTCGGAGAAGCCGAACCGCCGGTACAGCCGCCAGGCCCGGGACTTCTGCTCGTCCGCCTCCGGGGTGGACAGCAGCACGGTCGCGCCGTCGGCCATCGACAGCAGCGCGCGCAGCTGCCGGGCGCCGATGCCGTGGCCCTGCGCGCTCGGCCGCACGTGCAGCTCGACGACCTCGAAGCAGCTGTCGAGCCAGTAACGCCGGGCCGGCTCGTCGAGGGCGGAGCGGACCTGGTCGTGCCACCACTGGCCGGGCCCGGAGACGTAGCCGTAGCCGAAGCCCGCGAGACGCCCGTCGGTGGTGAGGGTGGCCACGGCCCGGAAGCCGGCGCGCCGCACGTGCGCACCGATGTAGCCGCGGCGGGTCTGCAGCAACTCGGCGCGGTAGCCCATCGCCTCGCCATAGACGCTCACCACGTCGTCCAGCCGCCGGAGCATGTCGTCCGGCTGCCAGGGAACGAGCCTCATCGCTCTCCTTCCTGCCAGCCCAGCACGGCCCTGTCGCCGCTGATGCCGCGCACCGCGAACCGGGCGAACAGGTCCTCGGCATACCACCGGACGGACTGCGTGCGTGCGATCACCGCGCGGTGCTCCGGCTGACGGTACGCGAAGCGGGTCAGATCTGCCGCGCTGCGCCAAACGCTGACAGTGCCCTGCCAGACGATCGGCGCCTCACCGATGCCGAAACGGGCGAGCAGCCCCGGCGCGGCGGCCACCTCCCGGGCGACCGGCGGGACCGCCCGCCAGAAGGTCAGCGCCCTGGCCGGCCGCAACCGGGCCCGGGTCAGCGCGAGCACCGGACCCGCGCCCTCCTTGCCGCGAGCACCCGCCCCCGGCTCGCCGAACGGCGCCCGGCCCGACCAGGTGCCGCGGCTGACCAGCGGGGTCAGGTCGACCCGGGCGGCCTGCACCGCGGCCGCGTCCCACCCGGCGCCGACCGGTCCCAGGTCGCCGCCGGCCGGATCGTCCCAGGCCAGCACGGCCGCGTACCGGGTCAGGTCGGCGTCGCCCGGCCCGAAGCCGACCCCGGTGCCCGTGCCGAGCAGCTTGCCGAAGCTCACGCCGGGCAGCGCCCGCAGCCGCCTCGGGTCGCGTGCCATCCGCAGCAGGGCGCCGCCGAGCGCGCGCCGCGGCACCCGCCAGACGTGCAGCGTGACCAGCGGTGCGGCGCCCATCCCGCTACGCAACCTCCACAGCCACCCCGCCCGTGACGCGGAGCAGCTCGGCGTACGTGATCGGGAAGACCACCTGGGGCACCCCGCCCGCGGCCCAGATCTCCGGGTACTGGGCGAGGGCGGTGTCGACCAGGGTGCGTACCGGCTTCGGATGCCCGACCGGGGCGACGCCGCCGATCGGCTGGCCGGTGTGCAGCCGGACGAACTCCGGCTTGGCCCGGCCCAGCTTCGCCAGGCCCAGCGCGGCCGCGAGCTTCCCGGTGTCGACCCGGTGCGCGCCGGAGGTGAGCACCAGCAGCGGCTCGCCGTCCGCGTCGAAGATCAACGAGTTGGCGATTTGTCCTACCTCGACGCCGAGTGCAGCGGCCGCCGCGGCGGCGGTGTGCACGCCCTCGTCGAAAACGGTCATCCGTGGCGAGCCACCGTCGGCCGTGCGGGCGTCGGCGTTCTCGAGCGCGGACTGCACGGCCTGCACGTTGGGATGGTTTTCCATCCGCTCATTGTGCCCGGCGCCTCGCCTACACGCCGACGGCGGCGGCGCTGGCATCCCAGAGCCGGGCGGCAAGCTGCGGGTCGGCGGCCCGGGCGTGCGGCGCGGTGACCCGGTGCCCGACGTAGTAGGCGCCGTCGGTGACCTCCGCCGTCGTCAGCCAGGAGAGCAGGGCGCCGGCCTTCTCGCAGGAGGTGAGGAACGGGGCGAACCGGTAGAAGAGCTTGGTCGCCGAGCCGGTGCCGAAGTTGCTGCGTACGACGCCCGGGTGGAACGACACCGAGGTGATGTCCGGCCAGCGGCGGGCCGCCTCGGCGGCGAAGAGGACGTTCGCGGCCTTGCCGCGCCCGTACGCCCGCCAGGAGCTGTAGCCCTCCGCCGAGCCGGCGAAATCGTCCGGATTCACCTGGGCCCCGCGATGCGCCTGCGAGGCGGTGTTGACCACCCGGCCGCCGCGCAGCGCGTCCCGCAGCAGGTGGGTCAGGAGGAAGGGCGCCAGATGGTTGCCCTGGATGGTGGCCTCGAAGCCGTCCGCGGTGCGGACGTAGGACCCCACCATGCCGCCGGCATTGTTCGCCAGGACGTCGATCGACGGGTACGCCGCCAGCACCTTCGCGGCCAGGTCCCGCACCTCGTCGAGCGAATCGAAGTCGGCGCGGAACTCGTCCGGCTCGGGGCCGGTCGCGGCGGCTCGGACCTGCGCCATCGCGGCGCCCAGGCGGCGCGGGTTGCGGCCCACCACGATCACCTGATCGCCCTGTGCGGCCAGCTGCTCGGCTGCGGCCAGGCCCACGCCCGAGCTGGCTCCGGTGATCATTACGGTGCGCGGCATTCCGTACTCCCTTGATCGTCGGTGCGGCGGCCGCACCCATCGTGCATTCTGGCACCGGTCCCGCAAAGAAGATCGACGAGCACCAGGACGGCGGTTGCCGGGTGGGTGTCCGCGGTGGTCGCCGGGCTGCATGCCGTGGGGGCCCGGTGCGGTTGCCGGAGCCCCGGTTTGGGTGCGGGAGTCCGCCGGTGGGTGTCGAGCCTGATGGCGCGCCGCTCGGGCCTGCCCCGCGTCACTCGGCTGGCTGTGGGTTGCTCGGCTGGCTGTGGGTTGCTCGGCTGGCTGTGGGTTGCTCGGTCGGCTTCGCGTTGCTCGGTCGGCTTCGCGTCGGCGTCCCGGGTCGGCGTCTCCGGTTGGCAGATGCCGATCGGTGGAGCTGTCGCGCGTGATCCGCGGTGGCCCGCGTTCCCTGCCGGGCCGTTGCCTTCATTCGCCCGTGACCTGCGGATCTTCCGTCGTGGGCGCCACACGCCGTAGGTGATCTCCGAGTGCTCCGGCCGCCGCCGCGTGTGTTGCTTTTTTGTCGGACCCACGGTGTACTCTCATTCGTAGTTAGAACGAGTGTTCGATTGGTTCGAACTCCTGTGCCAGACGATCACTCGGGGCTGACTGACCGGGAGCCACGTTTCGCGGCGGGTTTCCGGGCGCGGCGCCCGCGAAGCGTCGCGCGCGAGGTCTGGGCATTCGCGGGTCCGGGCCAGCACGAGGCAGGACCGTCGTTCGCCGCCCTCGACCCCCGGGCGGCGGGCGGCGGACCCGCCGGCAAGCCCGGCCGGGTGTGGTGTGGGGAAGCTTCACACCCGGCCGGCTGCCACAACCGCTGTGCCTTCCTCCGCAGCGGGATCGGTTCGACCAGCACGTCGGATGCGACACACGCGAGGAGAGACCATGGTGAGCAACCCGGCTTACCCGGTGCCCAGACAACCGAGCCCCGGCCCACTGGCGCACGCGCCGACGGCCGCGGCGCAGGCGGCGCCCACGGTGCCGGCCAACCTGCTGCCGAGCCGCACGCCCGCCCAACTGCTCGCCATCGCCCGCCAGGGCCTGGCGGAGGCGGCACGCACCCGCCCGGACGGCCTGCGTTACGCGGCTGCACACCTGGCGGCACTGCGCGCGGCGGCTGCGGTGCTCGCGGCCCGGGCGAGGCCGGCGGCGCCGACCAAACGCGGCCGAGTGACCAGCGCGTGGTCGCTCCTGGTCCTGGTGGCACCCGAGTTCAGCGACTGGGCGAGCTATTTCGCCCTGGGCGCCGCCAAGCGCTCGGCCGCCGAAGCGGGCATCCCCCGGGTGGTCAGCGCGCGGGAGGCGGACGACCTGCTACGCGCGGCGGAGCATTTCGTCTCGCTGGTGGAATCGGTGTTGGGCCTTGCCTACCAGCCGACTCTCGAGGCCGCCTGAGCACCCGGGCCCGCGACCGCCGCCGCCCCACTCACCGAATCGAGCCGACCCATCCCGTCCGTGCTGCCAGGTCCGTCTGGGCCACCGGGACCGTTTTTTGGGCCACCGGTCCGTCTGGGCCACCGATCCGTCTGGGTCGCCGGGTCCGTCGGGCTGCTGGTCGTCCGGGTCACGGGGTCCGTCTGGGCCGTTGGTCGTCCGGGTCGCGGGGGCTGCCCGGGCTGTTGGGTCTGTCAGGGCTGTCGGGTCATGTCGGCGTCGAACTGTCTGGGTGAACCCGGTTGGCGAGCTTTGCGAAGTGCTGCGATGCCGGCATCTCGGACCCGCCACCGCGAGGCCCGTGCCGGACCACCGGCCGCGCCGTCCCGGTGTCGGCCGGGGTGGAGCGTGGCGGGCGCGCCCGTTGCACACGGGGGCCGCGCACACGGCTCCGTCCGCGAGCCGGCGGGCATGCCTCGCGGGCAGCGCTCCTGGCTTGTGCCTCGGCGGCTCCCGAGATCTGCGCCTGCGACCGCTTCGACCCGGCCTGACGACCGGTCCGTTCGAAGCCGGCTCGGATCTTGTCCGATGTGGGCCGGGGCCGTCTACATCCGGGCGCACTCAGAGTGGCCTTCGAGAACCGCCGAAATACGGCTCAGGTATCCGGCTCGCCGGAGGGCCGTGACTTTAAAGATCAACTTCGATAGGTGTAAGCGGGGCGGGGAAAATGGCCGGGCGCATGATCAACGGTGCTGCGGCCCTTGCTGACCTGATCCGTCCGGCCGGCGAGGCGGATAGTTTCGGAACCCACCGGGTGCTGCCGGTGCTGCCGGAACTGAGCGGCCTGCTCCCGAGCCGAAGCCTCCGGCGAGGCACCACCATCGCCATCGCCACCGGCCGTTCCTCCGGCCTTGATGGATTCGCGCATGGAACGCACCACAACCCATCAAGATCCTCGGTGGGGAGTACCTCGTTGTTGCTGGCGCTGATTTCGGCGGCTTCTCATGCCGGGTCGTGGTGCGCGGTCGTCGGCGTTCCCGCGCTGGGTGCGCTTGCCGCAGCGGAGAGCGGGATTGCTCTGGACCGGCTTGCGCTGGTGCCCGACCCCGGCCCGGAGTGGCCCACCGTGGTCGCCGCCCTGATCGACGGGGTGGACGTCGTCGTCATCGCCGCACCAGGGCAGATCTCCCCGTCGATCACCAGCCGGCTCGTGGCCCGGGCGCGGCAGCGTGGCTGTGTGCTGGTGCCCTACGGGCGGTGGGACGGCGCCGATGTGACGTTGCAGGTCACACAGGGCCAGTGGGAAGGACTCGGCGCGGGCCACGGCAGGCTGCGCCGCCGAAGGGTCACCGTCGTCGCCCGCGGCCGGGGCGCGGCGGCCCGCCCCAAGGAAATCACCATGTGGATGCCGGGAGTAACCGCCCCGCCCCCGACCGACCCCACCCCCGGCGCCTCACCTCACAACCGCCCCAACGCCGTCCCGCCGACGCCGCCTCCGGCGACCAAGAAAGGCCCACCTCCCGCACGAGCGGCCGGGGAGGGCCGGGTTTCTGCGGGGAGTGCCGGGGTGGGTGCGGTTTCTGCGGGGAGTGCCGGGGTGGGTGCGGTTTCTGCGGGGAGTGCCATGGAGGGCGGGGTTTCTTCTGGGCATGCCGGGAAGGGGCGGGTCTCGGCACGCTCCACTCCGTTTGCATCTGTCGCGTCCGGTTCGCTTGCTTCTGTCGCGCCTGGTCCGTTTGCTTCTGTCGCGCCCGGTTCGCTTTCCTCTATCACTCCCAGTCCGCTCGCTTCGGTCACGCCTATTACCTCGGCAACGTCTTTGGCCGGTGTTGCCGAGCCGGATTCGTCGGGGGTTGCGGATGGGCGAGGCGGGCAGGCGGGGCTGTGCTCGGTGGGGTTCGGGTGAGCGGGGGCGCCGCCGGGGTGCGGACCCTGCTCCTCTGGTGTCCTGACTGGCCGGTCATGGCCGCCGAGATCGTGGAGGGGATCGCCGCCTCCGGGGCTGTCGTCGTGCTGCGGGGGAACCGGGTTCTTGCCTGTTCCGAGGCCGCGCGCGCCGAGGGAGTGCGGCGCGGGCTTCGGCGGCGGGAGGCGCAGAGCCGGTGTCCTCAGCTCGTCGTGGTCGAGCACGATCCCGGGCGTGACGCGCGGGCCTTCGAGCCCGTAGTCGCGGCCGTCGAAGAGGTCGCCGTCGGGGTCGAGGTTATTCGGCCCGGGGCCTGTGCGCTCGCCGCGCGCGGGCCGGCCCGGTACTTCGGGGGCGAGGTGCTTGCCGCCGAACGGATCGTCGAGCAGGTGGCGCAGGCCTGCTCGGTGGAGAGCCAGGTCGGGATCGCGGACGGGGTCTTCGCCGCCGGGCTCGCGGCGCGGGCCGGGCAGGTCGTCGATGTCGGGCGTACCCGGGAATTTTTGGCGGGGGTGCCCGTCGAGGCGCTGGAGCGGCCCGACCTGGCCGACCTGCTGCGGCGGTTGGGGATCAAGAGTCTGGGGGACTTCGCGGCGCTGCCGGCTTCCGATGTGCTGACGCGCTTCGGGTTCGACGGGGCGCTCGCGCATCGGCTGGCCGCGGGGCTCGACTACCGGCCGCTGGCCGTGCGGCGGCCGCCACCGGATCTGGATGTCTGCGACACCTACGACGAGCCGCTGGAACGGGTCGACGTCGCGGCCTTCGCCGGTCGCGTGCTGGCGGATCGGCTGCACGACCAGCTTGCCGCGCACGGGCTCGCCTGCACGCGGCTCGGCATCGAGGCGGTCACCGCCGACGGGCAGGAACTGCACCGGGTCTGGCGGCACGACGGCACGCTCACGGCCGCGGCCATCGCCGAACGCGTACGGTGGCAGCTCGACGGCTGGCTCACCGGCGCCCGGCGCGGCGTGGTCAACCGGCCCACCGCGGGACTGGTCCGGCTGAGGCTCGTACCCGAAGGGGTTCTTGTCCACCTCGGGCTGCAGCCTGGCCTCTGGGGTGACGCGGGTTCCGAACGGGAACGAGCCCATCGCGCCCTGAGCCGGATTCAGGGCCTGCTCGGCCCGGAGGCTGTGGTCACGGCCGTGCTCGGCGGCGGGCGGTCCGCGGACGACCAGGTTCGTTTGGTGCCCTGGGGCGACGAGCGCGCGCCCGCCCGGCCCGGCGGTGACCCGGCTACGCCGTTGCCGGAACCCGATGCGGTCGCCGTTTCGCCGGCCGCGCCTCCCGCTCTCGTCGCGCTGACATCCGCCCCGCCGCCGGGCGAAGGCTCCGCCCCGCCGCCGGTTGAGGGCTCTGTCTCGCGGTCGATTGGGGGTTCTGTTTCGCTGCCGGTTGGAGGGTCCGTCTCGCCGCCGGTTGAGGGCTCCGTCTTACCGATGGGTGAGGACTCTGCTCGGTTGTCGGTGAGGGCTTCTGCCGTGCCGGCGGTTGGAGATTTCGCTCCATCGGCGGTTGGAGACGGCGAGCGAGGGACGGCAGAGAAGGCGCGGCGAGCGCTGAAGGTGGTGCCCGATGCCGTCCCGCTGAAGATCCCGCGTGATGTCGAAGAGGTGGGCGCGGACCCGGCAGATGCGGAACAGGACTCACAGGAACGGGACTCGCAGGAACAGGGCACGCGGGAACAGGGCATGCGGGAACAGGGCATGCGGGAACAGGGCACGCGGGAACAGGGCACGCGGGAACAGGGCTCGGTTTCGCTGAAGGACAGCGGGCCGCCCGACGCACCGCTGGCCCTGACGCGCAAGGCGGCGGAAAAGAGCGTGGCCCAAGCGGAGGCAAAAGCGGTCAAGGCAGGGGCGGTCCAGGTGGGGGCGGCTCGGACGGGGATGGCCCAGGCGAGGGCGGTCCGGGTAGGGGCGGTCCAGGCGGAGGCGGCTCGGGTGGAGGCGGCTCGGGTGGAGGCGGCTCGGGTGGGGGTGGATTGGGGAGATGCTGGTCGGGTGGGGGTGGGACGAGACAGAGGGGCGGGGAGGGGCCGGGGCGTCAAGCGGCCCGTGCCGCTGCCGCCATGGCCCGGCCGGCTGCCTCGTCCCGCGCCCGCTCTGGTCCTTCCGCAGGCGCTGCCCGCCGTGGTGCTGGATGCCGATGGGCAGCCGGTCGGGGTCAGCGCCCGGCTCGAGCTCTCCGGTGACCCCGCCTTCCTTCTGATCGAAAACGGGGGGCCGATCAAGAACGGTGGTCTGGTCGGAAACGGCGGGCGGGTGGAGATCACCGGGTGGGCCGGTCCGTGGCCGGTCGACGAGCGTTGGTGGGCGCCCGCCGAGGCCCGGCGCCGGGCCCGTTTCCAGATCGCCGTTGCCGATGGCCGGGCGTTTCTGCTCTCCCTGGTCTCCGGGCACTGGGCCGTGGAGGCCATCTATGACTAGCGCGGTGACCGGCAACCTTCACCGGGCCGGCGCCGGCGACACGTCGCGGCCTCTCCGCCCATATCTCGGGCACGGCTCCCGCACAGCGAACATCCATCCCTCACCGTGGTCAGGTTCTCAGCCTCTGAACACGGCCACCACCATCCGGACTTGTGGCGATGAGTTTTCATAATCCGCCGAGGCCGTGGTCCGCGCTCGAGGGCACGCTCTCCGGCAAGCGGCATCTGCACGTCGTCGACCCGCTCGCCGTCGATGCGGATGGTGGGGATTCGCCCGCCTGGAGCCGGAAGCGGCAGCCCTATCGGGCGCCCGCCCTGGTCCGGAACCCGAGCCCGGACAAATACGCGGAGCTGCACTGCCACACCAACTTCAGTTTCCTGGACGGGGCCAGCCATCCGGAGGAGCTTGCCGAGGAGGCCGCCCGGCTCGGGCTCACCGGGCTCGCGGTCACCGATCATGACGGCTTCTACGGGGTGGTGCGGTTTTCGCAGGCCGCGCGGGAGCTCGGTCTGCCCACCATTTTCGGATCCGAGCTCTCACTTGATCTTTCTAAGCCGCAGAACGGCGAGGCGGATCCCGAGGGCCGGCACCTGCTGGCCCTCGCGCACGGTCCCGAGGGGTACGCCCGCCTCGCGCGCACCATCTCCCGCGGTCAGCTCGACGGCGCGGAGAAGGGCAAGCCGGCGTACGGGGATCTGGAGGACGTCGCCGCGGTCCTGCGTGATCATGTGCTGGTGCTCACCGGGTGCCGCAAGGGCAGCGTTCCCCGGGCGCTTGCGCGGGGCGGTGCCCGGGAGGCGGCGTACGAGTTGGATCGGCTTGTCGATCTTTTCGGCCGCAGCAATGTCGCGGTGGAGCTGACCGATCATGGGGATCCCTACGACGACGACCGGAACGATGTCCTCCATGAGCTGGCGCTCGGCCGGCGGCTGGAGATCGTCGCCACCAACAATGTGCATTATGCGACCCCGGCCCGGCGCCGGCTGGCCACCGCGCTCGCGGCGGTCCGGGCGCGGCGCAGCCTGGACGAGATGGACGGGTGGCTGCCCGCGGCCGGCACCGCCCATCTGCGCAGCGGCGCCGAGATGAAGCGGCGGTTCGCGGCCTATCCCGGTGCGGTCGAGAATGCCGCGATGTTCGGCGAGGATCTCGCCTTCGACCTCAACCTGGTCGCGCCGAAGCTGCCCGATTTTCCGATCCCCGAGGCCGGGCACAGCGAGATGAGCTGGCTGCGGGAGCTGACCATGCGCGGCGCGCGGGAGCGGTACGGGCCGCCGCAGGCCCATCCGAAGGCGTACGCGCAGATCGAGCACGAGTTGCGGATGATCGAGGAGCTCGATTTTCCCGGCTACTTCCTGGTCGTCTTCGACATCGTGCGGTTCTGCCGCGAGCAGAACATCTACTGCCAGGGCCGGGGCTCGGCCGCCAACTCGGCGGTCTGCTACGCGCTGCGGATCACCAATGTGGACGCGGTCGAGTACGACCTGCTCTTCGAGCGGTTCCTCGCGCCCGAACGGGACGGGCCGCCCGACATCGACGTGGACATCGAGTCGGACCGCCGCGAGGAGGTCATCCAGTACGTCTACCGCCAGTACGGGCGGGAGCACACCGCGCAGGTGGCCAACGTCATCTCCTACCGGCCGCGTTCCGCCGTACGGGACATGGCCAAGGCCTTCGGGTTCTCGCCCGGCCAGCAGGATGCGTGGAGCAAGCAGATCGACCGGTGGGGCAGCGTCGCGTCGGTCGACGTGGACGAGGTTCCGGAGCAGGTTCTCGCGTTCGCCAACGAGGTGCAGAGCTTTCCGCGGCATCTCGGCATCCACTCCGGCGGCATGGTCATCTGCGATCGGCCGATCATCGAGGTGTGCCCGGTCGAGTGGGGGCGGATGCCGGGGCGCACGGTGTTGCAGTGGGACAAGGACGACTGCGCGGCGATCGAGCTGGTCAAGTTCGACCTGCTGGGGCTGGGGATGCTGTCGGCGTTGCACTACGCGTACGACATGATCGAGTCCGACCTGGACATCGGCGCCATGCGGTTGGACGACGACGAGGTCTACCGGATGTTGTGCCGGGCCGACTCCGTCGGGGTCTTCCAGGTGGAGAGCCGCGCGCAGATGGCCACGCTGCCCCGGCTCAAACCGGACAAATTCTATGACCTGGTGGTGGAGGTCGCCCTGATCCGCCCCGGGCCGATCCAGGGCGGGTCGGTGCACCCGTACATCAGGCGGAAGAACGGGCTCGAGGAGCCGACCGTGCCGCACCCGCTCATGGCCAACGCGCTGGCCAAGACCCTCGGGGTGCCGCTGTTCCAGGAACAGCTCATGCAGTTGGCGATCGACGTCGCCGGCTTCGACCCGTCCGAGGCCGACCAGTTGCGCCGGGCGATGGGCTCCAAGCGGTCCGTGGAGAAGATGGAGCGGATCAAGGCCCGGCTCTACGAGGGCATGGCCGGGCGCGGGATCACCGGGGAGCTCGCCGATGACCTGTTCGTGAAGCTGTCCGCGTTCGCCAGTTACGGCTTCCCGGAGAGCCACGCGATGAGCTTCGCGTACCTGGTCTACGCCAGTGCCTGGCTCAAGCGGTACCACCCGGCGGCCTTCTGCGCCGCGCTGCTCAACGCGCAGCCGATGGGCTTCTACTCGCCGCAGTCGCTGGTGGACGACGCGCGCCGGCACGGGGTCGAGGTGCGCCGGCCGGACATCAACCTGAGCGACGCCGCGGCGGTCCTGGAGTCGACGCCGCGGACCCGGTGGTGCAGCGAACGCGGCGAGCCGCCGCACGCCTGGGGGCTCGGCGGTCCGGCCGTACGGATGGGGCTGGCCGGTGTCCGCACCGTCGGGGACGACCTTGCCAAGGTCATCGAGGACGAGCGGCGCGCGCACGGCCCGTACCGGGACATGGCGGATCTCGCGCGCCGGGCCGGATGCTCGACCGCCCACCTGGAGGCCCTCGCGACCGCCGATGCCTTTGCGGGTTTCGGGCTCTCCCGGCGCGAGGCGCTGTGGGCGGCCGGGGCCGCCGCGCAGGACCGGCCGGACCGCCTTCCGGGCACGGTCACCGGCACCGAGGCGCCCACCCTGCCCGGCATGGCCGACGTGGACAAGCTTGTCGCGGACGTCTGGGCGACCGGGCTGTCCCCGGACGCGCACCCGGCGCAGTTCATCCGGGCCGAGCTCGAGCGCTGTGGCGCGCTGCCGATCGCACGGCTGGGCCGGGTCGAGGCCGGCACCCGGATCCGGGTCGGCGGGATCGTCACCCACCGGCAGCGGCCGGCGACCGCGGGCGGGGTCACCTTCATCAACCTCGAGGACGAGACGGGGATGCTCAACGTCACCTGCTCGCCCGGCCTGTGGCAGCGGTACCGGCGGGTGGCCCGGAACAGCGCGGCGCTGATCGTGCGGGGGCGGCTGGAGAAGTCCGAGGGGGTGCTCAATCTGGTGGCGGACCGGCTGGAGGGTGTCACCCCGCCGATCAGCCCGGCGTCCCGGGATTTCCGCTGAGGGGGACTATATTTCCTATTCTGCGTGTCTAGCGCCTTTTGTGGCTTAAACCGGGGGAGCTCATCATGATCCGCGCCGTCGTCGGCCTGGCAGCCGCCGCAGTCCTGCTCGTGGCCGATCCCGCCGCGGCTTCCGCGATCGGCGGCGGGGCCGCCGCCGGGGCCGGGAGCCCGAGCCCGGCAGCGATCAGCGCGGCGGCCGGCACGGCGGCGGCCGGGGAGAAGGCTGTGGCGGGGAGGACCGAGTTGACCGTGAGTTACCTGGCCGACCAGGGACCCTCGAGGGCTGTCGTGCTGCGCTGCCACCCGACCGGCGGCACCCACCCGAAGAGGGTCAAGGCCTGCCGGCTCCTCACGAAGATCAACGGCGATCCGGACCTGCTCGAGCCCGCCCCGCTGATGTGCACGCTCGAGTACGCGCCCGTCACCGCCCTGATCGCGGGCAGCTGGAAGGGCCGCAACGTCGACTGGTCGCGGCGGTTCGGCAACCGCTGCGAGATGCGGCGGACGACCGGCGTGCTCATGGAGTTCTGAGCGAAGGGGTGGCCGGCCGTGGCTCGCCGCCCCGCAGCCGCACGTGGCCGATACGCTGCCCAGGTGGACACCGCATCGACGCGTACCCCCCGATCGCCCGTCACCGTGCGCACCGCCGCCGTCTGGGCGGTGCTGCGCCGCGAACTCGAGCGCAGCGCCGGCCGCACGCTGACCGTGCTCGACGTCGGCGGCGGGACGGGCGGGTTCGCCGTACCGCTTGCCGAGGCGGGGCACCAGGTCACCGTCGTGGACGCCAGCCCCGACGCGCTGGCCGCGCTGACCCGCCGCGCCGCCGACGCGGGCGTGGCCGACCGGGTCCGCGCGGTGCAGGGCGACGGCGACGCGCTCGCCGGCCTGGTCGCGCCGGCCAGCGCCGACCTGATCCTGTGCCACGCGGTGCTCGAGGTCGTCGACGACCCGCCCAAGGTGGTCGCCGCCATCGCCGCCGCCCTGCGCCCGGGCGGCGCGCTCAGCCTGCTCGTCGCCGGGCGGGCCGCCGCGGTGCTGGGCCGCGCGGTCAACGGCCACCTCGGCGTGGCGTCGGCGCTGTTCAACGACGCGGACGGCCGCGCGGGCACCCGGGACACCCTGCGCCGGCGCTACGACGCGGAGACCGCGTCGGCGCTGCTCGCCGGGGCCGGCCTCACCGTCGAGGAGGTGCACGGGGTGCGCGTGCTGGCCGACCTCGTGCCGGCGGCGGTCGTGGAGGCCGACCCGCAGGCGATGCTCAACCTCGAACTGGCGCTCTCGGCACAGCCACCGTTCCGCGACATCGCCTCCCAGCTGCACCTCTTCGCGCGGCGCCCGTGACCGATCTGCTGCCGCCGGAGGCGTTCGAGCCGGTGCGCCCGGCGTACGGGGTCGGCAGCCTCGCCGAGCTGATGCCCAGCGTGAGCGCGCTGCTCGGGGTGCCGGGCACGACGGACGTGCTGGGACTGGGCGCCGAGCTCGAGGGCGTCGACCGGATCGCGGTGCTGATGGTCGACGGGCTGGGCCGCTTTCAGCTGCCGGTCGCGGCGGCGTACGCCCCGATCCTGGCGGAGCTGCCGGGCCGGAACCTGACCGCGGGCTTTCCCTCCACGACCCCGGCCAGCCTGGTCACGATCGGCACCGGAGCGCCGCCGGGGGCACACGGGATCCTGGGCTTCACCCTGCGGATGCCGGACGGCGGCATCCTCAACCACATCAAATGGGGCACGGACCCGGACCCGGCGCAGTGGCAGCCGGTGCCGACCCGCTTCGAGCGGGCGGCCGCGGCCGGCGTGAGCGTCACGCAGGTGACCCGCCCGGAATTCGAGGGTACGGGCCTGACGGTGGCGGCGAATCGGGGCGCCGCGTTCGTCGGCGGGGCGAATCCGGGGGCGCTGGCGGCGGGCATGCTGGCGGCGCTGTCCCGGCCCGGGCTCGTCTACGGCTACCACCCGGACCTGGATCATCAGGGACACGCGGCGGGGGTGGATTCGCCGCCGTGGCGCACGGCGGCGGAGGAGGTCGGCCGGCTGGTCTCCCGCCTGGTCGACGGGCTGCCGGCCCGGGCCGCGCTGCTGGTCACGGCCGACCACGGGCAGCTCAACGTGCCCCTCGAGGGCCGCCTCGACCTGGACCGGGACCCGGCGCTCGCGGCCGGGATCGTCGCGGTCTCGGGCGAGCCCCGGGTCCGCTACCTGTACGTGGCGGACGGCGCGCGCGACGACGTCATCGCGGCGTGGCGGGGGGTGCTGGGATCGTCGGCCTGGGTGCTGCCGCGCGAGGAGGCGGTCGCCGAGGGCTGGTTCGGGCCGGTGTCCCCGGCACACCTGGACCGGATCGGCGACGTCGTGGTGATCTGCCAGGGGCGGACCGTGGTGCTGGCGAGCGGGCGGGAGCCGCCCGCGGTGGGCAGGCTGATCGCCTACCACGGGTCGGCGACCGCGGCCGAGATGACGGTTCCGCTGCTGATCGCCCGCTGAGCTCCGGATCTTGTCGTACCCGCCGGATAGCGTGCGGGTCGTGGGACGAAGTCAGGCCATCGGCCGGGGGCACGATCCGCGGTTCGGCCCGGAGGCCGACGACGCGGGATGCACCATCCTGCACGTCGACATGGACGCGTTCTTCGCCGCCGTCTCGGTCCGCAGCCGCCCCGAGCTGCGCGGCAAGCCGGTGGTGGTCGGCGGCGTCGGCCCGCGCGGCGTGGTCAGCTCGGCCAGCTACGAGGCGCGGCGCTACGGGGTCCGCAGCGCGATGCCGACCGCGCGCGCCCGCGCGCTCTGCCCGCACGCGGTGTTCCTGCCGCCCGACTTCGCCGAATATTCGGCCGCCTCCGCCGCGGTCATGCGGATCTTCCGGGACGTGACCCCGCTGGTCGAGCCGCTCTCCCTCGACGAGGCGTTCCTCGACGTGGCCGGCGCGCAGCGGCTGCTCGGCCGCCCCGCGGTGATCGCCCGCGACATCCGCGCGCGGGTCGCCGCCGAGCAGGAGCTGACCTGCTCGGTCGGGGTCGCGCAGAGCAAATTCGTGGCCAAGCTCGGCTCCACCCGCGCCAAGCCCGACGGCGTGATCATCGTCCCGGCCGGCCAGGTGCTCGACTTTCTGCACCCGCTGCCCGTCGACGCGCTGTGGGGCGTGGGGGAGCGGGCCGCCGAGACGCTGCACCGGCTCGGCCTGATGACGGTCGGCGACCTGGCCGCCGCGCCGCGCCCGATGCTGCGCGCCGCGCTCGGCGAGTCGTCCGCCGCCCACCTGCACGAGCTCGCCTGGGGCCGAGACCCCCGGCGGGTCGTGACCGAGCAGGCGGAGAAGTCGATCGGCGCCGAGATGACCTACGACACCGACGTCACCGAGCCGGCCACGATCCGCCGCAGCCTGCTCGCCCTCGCCGACAAGGTCGGAGCCCGGCTCCGGGCCGGCGGCCACGTCGGTCGCACGGTCACGATCAAGATCAGGATGGCGGACTTCCGGACGGTCAACCGGTCGCGCACGATGCAGACGAGCACCGATGTGGCACGGGAGATTTTCGGGACCGCCTGGGCGTTGTTCGAGGCGCTCCGCCCGGCCGAATCCATCCGTCTCGTCGGCGTCCGGGTCGACGGGCTGTCCCCGGCGGCGGGCGCATCCCGCCAGCTCAGCCTGGGTGAGCCCGATCGCGGCTGGCGCGAGGCCGAGGCCGCGACGGACGCCGCGGCGGCCCGCTTCGGACGCTCCATCGTCGGACCGGCCAGTCTTTTGGGACAAACCGATCGACGCCGAACCGAAAATCACCCGCACTCAACGGTCGTCCCGCTTTCCGACCCGCCACTGCCCTCGTAGACTGCGGTAAGACAGCCGGACGGCTGTCTCGCACCATCGGCCCGTCTGCACCACCGCCGGAGGGCCGGACATGCGCCCGGGGAGGAATGCCGTGCCGCTCTCGGAGCACGAGCAGCGGCTGTTCGATCAGATCGAGCAGTCGCTTGCCGAGGACCCCAAATTCGCTTCCGCTGTGCGGGCCAGCGACCCGCGTTTCCACGCCCGGCGCCGACTCGTCATCGCCGCGTTCGTGATCGTCGCGGGCCTCGCGCTGGTTGTCTACGGCACGGTGAGCAGCAATACGCCGCTCGGCGTGGCCGGATTCGTGGTCATGCTGGCCTCGGCAGCGTTCGCGATGCAGAGCCGCCGGAAGGGGCAGGCCCCTGACCTGCACTCCGTCGGTGGCACCGCGAGCCGCCGCACCCGGCAGACCCGGAAAGCAGGCTTCATCGATCGGCTGGAGGATCGCTGGCGTCAGCGTCCCGAGGGCCACCGCTAGCCCGGCAACCAGCGGCGACGAAATGGCGGCCACCCGGCCGCCATCGCCGTGTCCGCAAGGCTCACCACGACGATGAGCCGCCGACGATCCTGAGCGGCGTCCCGACCAGGGATGCCGCTTATTGCTATGCGCGCCGCAGGATGAAATTTGCCCCGCCCTGCATCGGGCGCCGCTGGATGTGCGACGCCGCCCGGCCGAGTGGTCGGCCGGGCGGCGTTCGGTAGGTGGTGGCGGTCAGCGGGTGCGGCCGGCCAGCAGCCGGCGGGGACTGAAGCGGACCAGCAGGTCCCGCCCCCGGCTGAACAGGCTCACCCCGCGGGCCGACAGGTCGCCGAGCCCCAGCCGCCAGCGCAGCATCACCGACGGCGGAAGCAGCAACGCGGTCAGCCGCGTTCGCCTGGTCGCCGTCTTGGCCAGGCCCTTGCGGACCTGATTCAGCGCCACCGTCAGTTCCCCGCCCTGCAGCGGCTGCCGCGCATAGCGGGCGCGTTCCTCCGCCCGCCCGAGCAGCGTCGCCGATTCGGCCGGGGAGTCGCTCAGTTCGGCCTCGCGGATCAGGCGCTGGGCGGTGTGCCGGGGGGTCTCCGTCGGATCCACCGGCACCCGGTAGTCGATCATCGTGTCGACCAGTTCGTCCCAGGCGGCGTGGGCGTCCTCGCGGGCCCGCACCGCTTCGGTGGTGACCACGATTTCGGGGGTGCCCGGTGGGGCCAGGCCCGTCGTGACCGTCGCCGACTTCGGGATCGTCGCGGAGTGCCGGCGCTTGCGGACCATGATCCGGCGCAGGGCCGGGACCGCGAGCAGGACCAGGATCAGCGCGATGAGCGTCATCGTCAGCAGGTTCGCCGAGGAAATGCCCGGCCGGGAGCCGGCGCCGGGTGAATCCTGGGCGCCGTTCTCGAAGTCCCGGTCCGGGCGGTTCGCCGCGCCCGGCGCCGCGGACGGATCCGTGCCCGGCGCCGCCGACGCCGTCGAGGATGCCGACGGGGTGACCGCGCCGTCCGTGTCGTCGGCCCAGGGCGAGCGGGCCGAGCCGACCACGGCCGAGGCCGGGGTGGCGTCGAACGGGACCCAGCCGAAGCCGTCCAGATAGACCTCGGTCCAGGCGTGGGCGTTGCGGTTCGTCAGCACCCACGCGTCGCCGTCGCGGGTGTTGCCCTTCGTGAAGCCGAAGGCCACCCGGGCGGGGACGCCCGCCTGGCGGACCATCCAGGCCATCGCCGCCGCGTACTGCTGGCAGTAGCCCGCCTTGCCGTCCAGGAACGACGCGATCGCGGACTTGCCGGGCTCCGGTTCGGTGGTCTGCAGGCTGTACGTGAAGCCGTTGTCCCGGGAGAAGTAGCGGTAGATCGCCGCGACCTTGTCGTACTCGGTGCGCTGGTTCTTGATCAGGCCGGCCACCCGCGCCGCGACCTCGGGGTCGTCCGGCACTGCGGTGAACTGGGTGCGCAGCGGGTTGTCGCGGGGCAGCGCCTCGGCCGTCTGAAGCTGGGCCGGGGTGTACTTCGCCCGGACATAGTCGAACGAGTACTTCTTGCCCCTGGTGGTGGTGCGGTTGGAGAAGACCACCTGGGTGCTCGGGTCGTACAGCCAGGCGCCGTCGAGGCCGTCGCTGCCGATGACGGTCGAGTAGACCGGCGCCAGGCTCTGGCCGAAGTCCTTCGTGATCTCCACCTCGGCGTGGTACTGGGTGTATTCGACGCCCGGGGTGGCGTTGCTCTGCCGCGGGTCTTCGAGCCCGCGCGACAGCGGCCGGCCGGTCGGCGTCCGGTTGGTGACCGCCTCGGACGTGATCACGTCGGCCACGCCGAAGCGCAGGTAGAACGGGTCGGGCTCGTTCGTGGTGACCCGGACGTAGTTGGTGACCTGTGCCTGGTTGAGCTGGCCGCTCAGCGACGCGAAGAGGTTGATCCGCCCGTTGCCGCCGGTGCCGCTGCCGCCCACGCCGCCGCTGCCCACCTGGGTGAGGCTGTTCAGCAGGCCGGTGTTGATGCCGGGCACGACCAGCGGCAGCAGCACGGCCACCGCCATCCCGATCACGGCGAGCCGGCGGCCCGCCGCCGCCAGCGGCGACGGCTCCCACACGTCGACGTCGCGGCCGTCACCGGTGAACCGCCGGCCGAAGCGGCGGACCCGGTCGACGTTGTCGGCGACGAGCAGCCAGAGGAAGCCGGTCGCGGCGACGATGAAGGTGAGCATCGGGACGCTGTCCAGGTAGACGGCGACCGGGACCGAGTAGATCGCCAGCATCGGCAGGCCGGCCAGGGCCGGCTTGCGGGCCACCGCGGCGAGCATGTCGACCGCGATGGCGACGGTGCCGATGCCGAGCACGGCGATGAAGAGCAGGCCGCTGCGGTCCGGCACCGGCACGCCGTAGGAGCGGGTGTCGTTTCCGGCCTCGCCGAAGAGCTCACCGAAGTGGATGAACGTGGCCGGCGACGGGATCAGCGACAGCAACTCGTCGCCGCTGGGGAACATCCAGGTCAGCGTCAGCAGCAGCACCCCGACCATGGACAGGGCCTGCGCCCAGGTCGGGAACCGCAGCGTACGGGTGAGCACCGCCGCGCCGGCGACGAGGCCGACCGCGAGGATGCACTGCAGCAGCCACGTCCAGGTGTCGAAGATGACCGACAGGGGTGCGGCCGCCAGCAGGGTCGCGGCCGCCGCCACCAGCCCAAGTCGTCGTCGCCCGGTCACCGCACAACCCCCGTCATCGTCCCACCGTCTCGGCCATCGCCGCCCGGTACGCGAAACCCTGCGAGCCCCGGCCGGCGGCCGGCCAGAGCGCGGCGAGGGAGTCGCCGTGCGCGACCGGCACCGAGCGCCAGCCGCTGCGGATCAGCGCCAGGGCCGAGGCGCCGTGCGCCCGGTCGGCCTCGGTGCGGTCGGTGGGCAGCATGTTCACCCAGGTGGCGCTGTCGATCGCGAACCCGATGCAGGTGGCGCCGTTGCCGCGCAGCCCGGTCAGCACCTCGGCCTCGGCGACGCTGAGCGTGCCGAACAGGCCGATGACGAGGCCGCCGTCCGAGCGCCGCCGGACCTGCTCGACCAGCACCGAGATGTCGCCGGCGGAGCTGAGCTTCACGTCGGCGAGGGTGTCCAGGATCGCGCCCTCGCCGCCGATCTCGGTGGCGTCGACGTCCACGCCGGTGCCGGTGACCAGCCGCAGCTTGTAGCCGGCCTGGCGCAGGTGCACCGCGATGCTCGCGGCCGCCGACACCGCCCACTCGAAGCTCGCGGTCGGGCCCTCGCCGCGGTGCGCGGCGAGCCGGGTGTCGAGCACGACGGTGGCGCGGCTCTCCCACGGCTGCTCCTCGCGCCGGACCATCAGCTCGCCGGTGCGCGCGGTGGAGCGCCAGTGCACCCGGCGCAGGTCGTCGCCGCGCCGGTATTCGCGGGTGGCCGCGTCGTCCTCGCCGTGCACGGCGACCGACCGGGCGCGGCTGTCGCCGGTGCCCGCGTACTCGCCGGCGAGGCGTACCGCCGGCAGCGCGACGACCTGGGGTATGACCGTGAGCCGGTCGACGCTGGGGAACGAGCGGGTCAGCTCGCACAAGCCGAACGGGTCGGTCAGCCGGATCACCAGCGGGCCGACCGGGTAGCGGCCGCGCACGTCGGCACGGACCGTGTACGCCACCGAACTGGCCTGGTGCGCGCCGAGCCGCTCGAGCACCACCCGGGGGCGGCTGCCCAGGGCGTACGGGAGCCGGTCCTCGAGCAGCAGCGTCCCGGTGGGCAGCCGGGACATGTTCTGCAGGCGCAGGATCACCCGCGCGCTGGAGCCGACCGGCGCGCGGCCCGGCTCCAGAGAGCGGGTGCATGCCAGCTTGTAGCGGCTGCGGCCGACGTACGCCGCGGCCAGCAGCGGCAGCGCCGCCAGCAGGACCGCGACGCGCAGCAGGTCCTTCTCGCCGAGGATGACGGCGGAGACCCCGGCGGCCGCGGCCGCGGCCAGGAACGAGCGGCCGCGGGTGGTCATGCCCCGCATAGCCTCCCGCATGTCACCGCCCCCGTGACTCGTACTGCCCGGTCACGCCGCCGCCCGTGCGGGTGTCGTAGGGCGAGCGGGCGCGGTCGTGCGGCAGCGGGAGCCGGTGCACGATCTCGGCCACGATGGCGTCGGTCGTGCGCCTGTTCAGCTGGGCGTCGGCGGTGGGGATGATGCGGTGCGCGAGCACCGGCACCGCGAGGGTCTGCAGGTCGTCGGGCAGGACGTAGTCGCGGCCCTCGAGGGCCGCGACGGCCTTGGCCGTGCGGATCAGCTGAAGCGTGGAGCGGGGCGAGGCGCCGAGGCGGATCTCCGGTGCCTCCCGGGTGGCCGTGACGAGCGCGATCGCGTACTGCTGGACCGCCTCGGCCGCGTGCACGTCGCGCGCGGTCGCGATGAGCCGGCGCACGAGCGCGGCGTCGGCGACGGAACGCAGGTCGTTGAGCGGGTCGTGCGCACCGTGGCCGTTGAGCATCGCCATCTCGGCCCGGGGGTCCGGGTAGCCCATCGCGATGCGGGCGGTGAAACGGTCCCGCTGCGCCTCGGGGAGGGGGTAGGTGCCCTCCATCTCGATCGGGTTCTGGGTCGCGATCACCATGAACGGCGCCTGCAGCTCGTAGGTGGTGCCGTCGACCGTGACCTGTCGCTCCTCCATGCACTCCAGGAGGGCGGACTGGGTCTTGGGCGACGCGCGGTTGATCTCGTCGCCGACGACCAGGTTGGCGAACACCGCGCCGGGCTTGAACTCGAAGTCGCGCGTCTCCTGGTTGTAGACGCTGACCCCGGTCACGTCGCTGGGCAGCAGGTCGGGGGTGAACTGGATGCGCCGCACCGAGCAGTCGATCGAGCGGGCGAGCGCCTTGGCGAGCTTGGTCTTGCCGACGCCCGGCACATCCTCGATCAGCAGGTGACCCTCGGCGAGCAGCACCGCCAGGGCCAGCCGGATCGTGGCGCTCTTGCCCTCGATGACCTGCTCGATGTTCGACGTGATGGCGCCGGTGGCGGCGAGGAACTCATCGGTCGGCAGGGGACCGCCGGGCTGGTCCCAGGTTGGCGTTGTCACGGGCCTCCTCCATGTCGTTCAAACCCCCTCCCACATGCCTTTTGTGGAAGGGAGCCGAAGGTTCGCGGGCGGCCGGCGGTCCGTGGGCCTCCGGCGCTCGCCGCCCGTTCACCACAGATTAGCCCGGTCGATGCAACCTGCCGAGTGGGGCACTAGCGCTCATCACGACACGTGGTCAACTAGACACGCATATCGGATGGATTACGAATCGTCATGGGTGATACCGGTCGTCGGCGTCGTATCGGGCCCGGTATTATGCACGGATGGCTCGGTCTTTCCTGCTTCTTAGCCGGCCGTGCTGATCTCCTAGCAGAGAACAGCGCGGCGCCCCCTCCTGCGAGAGGGGCTTTTTTGTGTCCTGAAGCAGGTGACCCTGTCGACTGACCTCGAAAGAACGAGATGGTGACGATGAGCGAGCCCGAGACCAACGCGGATGTCCCGCCGTTCCGCTACACGGCGGCGATGGCCGCGGAGATCGAGCCACGCTGGCAGAGCTACTGGGCCGACAACGGCACGTTCTTCGCGCCGAACCCGGCCGGTGAGCTGGCCGACGCCGCGCACCCGCGCGCCGGCGCGCCGAAGCTGCACGTGCAGGACATGTTCCCGTACCCGTCGGGTTCCGGACTGCACGTCGGGCACCCGCTGGGCTACATCGGCACGGACTCCTACACCCGCTACAAGCGGATGGCGGGCTACAACGTCCTGCACCCGATGGGCTTCGACGCGTTCGGCCTGCCCGCCGAGCAGTACGCGGTGCAGACCGGCACCCACCCGCGGACCACGACCGAGGCGAACGTCGAGCGCTACCGCGGCCAGCTGCGCCGGCTGGGCCTGGCCTACGACGACCGCCGCTCCTTCTCCACCACGGACCCGGAGTACTACCGGTGGACCCAGTGGATCTTCCTGCAGGTGTTCAACTCGTGGTTCGACCCGTCGCTGCGCAAGGCGCGCCCGATCGCCACGCTGGTCGACCAGTTCGTCGCGGGCGAGCGGAAGGCCGGCGACCGGCCGTGGGCCGAGCTGTCGGCCGCCGAACGGCGCGCGGTGATCAACGACTACCGGCTGGCCTACATCAGCGAGGCGCCGGTCAACTGGTGCCCGGGCCTGGGCACGGTGCTGGCGAACGAGGAGGTCACCCCCGACGGGCGCAGCGAGCGGGGCAACTTCCCGGTGTTCCAGCGCAGCCTGAAGCAGTGGAAGATGCGCATCACCGCGTACGGCGACCGCCTGGTCGAGGACCTGGACGTCCTGGAATGGCCCGAGCCGGTCAAGATGATGCAGCGCAACTGGATCGGGCGCTCGCGCGGCGCGCACGTCGACTTCAAGGTCGGCGGCGCCGTGATCTCGGTCTTCACCACCCGGCCCGACACCCTGTTCGGCGCGACCTACATGGTGCTGGCGCCCGAGCACGACCTGGTCGACTCGCTGATCCCGGCCGCCTGGCCCGAGGGCACGAAGGACGTCTGGACCGGCGGGCACGCCACGCCCGAGGCGGCCGTCGCCGCGTACCGGGCCGACGCCGCCGCCAAGACGGAGCAGGAGCGCACCGCCGACGCCAAGGTCAAGACGGGCGTCTTCACCGGCGCCTACGCGACCAACCCGGTCAACGGCGCGCGCGTGCCGGTGTTCATCGCCGACTACGTGCTGGCCGGCTACGGCACCGGCGCGATCATGGCGGTGCCCGGCCAGGACGAGCGGGACTGGACCTTCGCCGAGGTCTTCGACCTGCCGATCATCCGTACGGTCGAGGCGCCCGCCGATTTCGAGGGCGCCTTCACCGGCGAGGGACCGGCGATCAACAGCGACTGGCTGAACGGCATGGACGTCGTCGACGCCAAGGCCTCGATGATCTCCTGGCTGGAGCAGAAGGGCCACGGCCGCGGCGCGACGACCTACCGGCTGCGCGACTGGCTGTTCAGCCGGCAGCGCTACTGGGGCGAGCCGTTCCCGATCGTCTACGACGAGTCCGGCCTGCCGATCGCGCTGCCCGACTCGATGCTGCCGGTCGTGCTGCCCGACACGGACGACTTCTCGCCGCGCACCTTCGACCCGGACGACGCGGACACCGAGCCGGAGACCCCGCTGTCCCGCAAGAAGGACTGGGTGCAGGTCGAGCTGGACCTGGGCGACGGCCTGAAGACCTACACCCGCGAGACCAACACCATGCCGCAGTGGGCCGGCTCCTGCTGGTACGAGCTGCGCTACCTGGACCCGCACAACGACGACAAGCTGGTCGACCCGGAGAACGAGGCCTACTGGATGGGCCCGCAGGGCCCCGGCGACCCGGGCGGCGTCGACCTGTACGTCGGCGGCGTCGAGCACGCCGTCCTGCACCTGCTGTACGCGCGCTTCTGGCACAAGGTGCTGTTCGACCTGGGCCACATCTCGTCGTTCGAGCCGTTCCGCAAGCTGTTCAACCAGGGCTACATCCAGGCGTACGCGTTCCGCGACGCCCGCGGCATGATCGTGCCCGCCGACGAGGTCGTCGAGCGCGACGGCAAGTGGTTCGTGGGCGACCAGAAGGCCTTCCGCGAGTACGGCAAGATGGGCAAGGGCCTGAAGAACGTCGTCACCCCCGACGAGATGTGCGCGCAGTACGGCGCCGACACGTTCCGGGTCTACGAGATGGCGATGGGCCCGCTGGACGTCTCGCGCCCGTGGGAGACCCGCGCGGTGGTCGGCGCGCAGCGCTTCCTGCAGCGGGTCTGGCGCCTGGTCGTGGACGAGACGACCGGCGCGGTCCGGGTCACCGACGACCCGCTGGACGTCAAGACCCGGCGGATCCTGCACCGGATCATCGACGGCGTCCGCGGCGACAACGACGAGCTGCGCTTCAACACGGCGATCGCGAAGCTGATCGAGCTGACCAACGCGCTGACGCCGCTGCCGACGGCGTCGCGGGAGGCGATCGAGCCGCTGGTGCTGATGATGTCGCCGTTCGCGCCGCACCTGGCCGAGGAGCTGTGGCGCAAGCTGGGGCACGACGGCACCCTGGCCTACACGGAGTTCCCGGTGGCGGATCCCGCCATGCTGATCGCGGAGTCGATCACCTATCCGGTCCAGGTGAACGGCAAGGTCCGCGGTCGGGTCGAGGTCGCGCCCGACACGACCGAGGATTCCGTACGCGCGGCGGCGCTGGCCGAGGTCGCCGAGGTACTGGCCGGCCGGGAGCCGCGCAAGGTGATCGTGGTCAAGGGCCGGCTGGTCAGCATCGTCGTCTGACCGAGGCGTTCCGGGCGGCCCGTCGCGAACTGTTCGCGGCGGGCCGTTCCGCGTTGCCCCGGCGGCCGTGCCGCCGGGGACCGCTCGGGCGGGTCAGGCGGCGGACGCGGCCAGGGCCGCGGCGGCCGCGTCGCGACGGGCGGCCAGGCGCCAGCGCAGCACGATCGCGGTGGTCAGGCCCATGCCGATGGCGGCCGGGGCCAGCGTCAGCGGGTTCATCGAGCCCGGCGACGTGACGGCCGCGCCGATCACCGCGTACGAGACCGCGGACGGCACCGCCGCGACCGTGGTGCCGAGCAGGTAGCGGAACCGGCAGACCGACGTCGTGCCGTAGGCGTAGCCGATCAGGCCGAAGGGCGCGAGCGGCAGGAAGCGGACCAGCAGCACCGCGGCGAGGCCGCGGCGGTTCAGCCAGCCGTCGAGGCGTTCGAGCTTGCCGCCGGCCCGGGCGCCGAGCGCGCCCCGGCCGGCCCAGCGGCCCGCGTAGTAGGTGGCGATGCCGGCGATGACGGCCGCGGCCAGCGCGGTCACCGCGCCGGTCGCCGGGCCGAGCAGCGCGCCGCAGGCGAGGGTGATCGCCGTGCGGGGCACGAGCACCGAGAGCAGCAGGCCGCCGACCACGGCGATCGCCACGGCGGCCGCGGGGCCGAGGGCGACGACCGAGTCGGCGATGGCGTGCAGGGGCAGGACCGCGGCGGCGATGCCGAGCGAGGCCACGACCGTGCCGAGGATGCCGACCCGCACGAGTCGCCGGCCGAGGGGGGTTGCCGGGTGGTGCGTGCTGCCCTGAGGGTCCGTGGCGGGGGTTTCGATGCCCCGCGGGGCGATCAGGAGGTCAGTCATGCAGGCGTACCGCCCCAACTTCTCGTCGGTCCAGGACAGGTCGTGCTGGTCGGGCGTCAGTTACGGGGTCATACGGCGCCCGCTGCGGCGAGCCGCTCGCCACGAAGCCGGTCGGCCCAGGAGTCGTCGAGCGGTTGAAGACTATCCGCACCGATCGCCCAACGCAGTAGCAGATCGGCTATAGCTGGGTTGCGAGCGAGTGCCGGCCCGTGTGCGTAGGTGCCGAGGATCTTTCCGTGCCAGGCACCCTCTGTCTGGCCGTCGTTTCCGACGCCGGCGGTGACCCGGGCGAGCGGCGCGGCACCGGGGCCGAGCAGGGTCCGGCCGCCGTGGTTCTCGAAGCCGGTCAGCGGTGGCAGGCCCAGCCGAGGGTCGATGTCGCCGCGAACCTCACCGACCGCGCGGGTCTCGCCCCGGTCGGAAGTGAGGTCGAGCAGGTCCAGTCCGGCGCATTTGGCACCCTTCGCATAGAACGATCCACCGAAGAGTTGGTAACCCGCGCAGACGGCCAGCACGGCCGCGCCCTGGTGCACGGCCCGGTGCAGGCCGCCGTCGGCGATCAGCCGCTGTGCCGCGAGCGCCTGCGGCCCGTCCTCGCCGCCGCCGATCAGGTAGATGTCGGCGGTGGTGGGCAGCGCCTGGTCGGAGCGGACCTCGTAGCTCTCCACCGGGATGTTCCGCAGGGCGGCCCGGCGGCGCAGGATCAGCATGTTGCCCCGGTCGCCGTACGTCGACAGCAGGTCGGGGTAGATCCAAACGATCCGTAGCGTGCTCTCACTCATGATTCGTCCTCGGTCTTCCGCCGCGGGGCCAGCTCAGTTGACACGGTCCAACTCCGCTCGGATGTCCTGGAACGCCGTGTAGTTCGCGATCACCTCGAGGCGACCCGGCGGACTCGCCCGCACCGCCTCGTCGAAGGTATGCACGTGCCGGAAGGCCACATCGTTCACTTCCAGCCGAACCGCCAGGTCGTAGGCCCGGTCGCCGGTGATCAGGACCTGCCGCCCGCGGAGCGGGGAGAAGTCGACGTCGTAGAGCCACGAGGTGTCGAAGCCGTCGGGGTCGCGGGCGTTGATGGAGAGCAGCGTCGGCGCGACCTCGGCCATGTCGAAGGCCTCGAGCCAGCTGGCCGGGTTCTTGGCCAGCAGCAGCCGGATGTTGCGCCCGTCGCGCTCGACCTGTGCGTAGCGGCCGGCCACGGAGGCGACGCCGGCGAGCCTCGGCGTGGCTTCGATCGGCCGGACGCCGAACTCGGCCGCGACGGCCAGCGCCGTGGCCGCGTTGCCGAGGTTGACCTGGCCCGGCAGCTGCAGCTTGATCAGGTGCCAGTCGCCCCGGGGGTCGACGACGCCGTCGTCCTCGACGGTCCACTGGGCCCGCGGGCGGCGCAGCGGGCAGCCGCCGCACCACCAGTCGCCGTCGGCGCGCTCGATGGGCGAGCCGCACTGCGGGCAGACGAAGGAGTCGTCGTGCCAGCGCTGCCCGGCGCTGAACCACACGACCTGCCGGGTCTCGATCGCCGCCCAGACGACCATCGGGTCGTCGGCGTTGGCGACCACGTGCACGTCGGGGTGGGCGGCCAGCGCCGTGCGCCACATCTGCGCCATCATCGCCACCTCCTTCGCCCGGTCCAGCTGGTCGCGGGACAGATTGAGCAAGGCGACCACTCGCGGGGTGGTCTCGTCGATCACCCGGGCGAGGTAGTGCTCGTCGACCTCGAGCACCGCGAACGGGGTGGCCCCGGCCTTGGCCAGGGCGGAGGTGTGCCCGGTCGGCATGTTGGCGCCGAAGGAGTTGGTGGCGACCGGGCCGAGCACGCCGAGCGCGGCCGCGGCGAACCGGGTCGTGGTGGTCTTGCCGTTGGTGCCCGACACCAGCGCGATCGCGCGGCCCGCGGCCAGGTTCCTGAGCAGGTCAGGATCGATCTTGAGACCGATCCACCCGCCGATCACCGAGCCGTCACCGCGTCCCGCAGCCCGTGAGAGCGCCGCGGCGGTTCGCGACACGGATGTCGCGACCTTGGCCCGTAGGGGCAATTTCCCGTCCGTCACGGCGACGAGGGTACCGGAAACGGACACTACGTCGAGTGGCCCCGGGGTCCGTGGCCTGCGGTGGGTCCGGATCGGCCGAACGGATGATCTCCATTCCGCCGCTCGGTGCCGCGTTTGGGCCGGTGGGGGCGTTTAGGCCATCATTCTCCCGATCTTGACCGGGTCCATGATCCACCCGGGTACGGCTTTTTGTGTGTTGTGTTTCACCCGTAACTTTAGGCGGAGGGTAAGCGCACGATTACTGATCGTGCTGGCATTTGTCACGGCCTGGTTACAAACCGGACAGGCTCAGATGTGCCAAATACTCTGAGTAACCAACCGGGGGCCAACGGTTCCGACGGAAATCAGGTAGCAAGGTTGGGCCGGTGAGCATCCGCTCGCCGCTCGTATCGCATCGGACAACGCCGAGCCCTGCCCCGGTCCGGGCGAGACGACCACTGAGTTAGTCACCACCACAAAGGCAAACGGGGGCAGGGACGGGGGACCCAGATTCGGTCCGCCGGCGGTCACGTCGCTTCGGCGGCGCGCGCCGCCCGGACCTTGGGGTGAAGTCGCCGACGGCGACCGGGCAACCTTCCCGCCCGAACCCGACAGCTAACCTCGCAGGCGTGCCGGAGGGATATCTCTACCGTGCACGAACGCAGTTCGAGCCGGAACCGTCGCATCGGCGGAACCGGCACCATCGCACTGTCCCTGGGTCTCTGCCTCTGTGCCGGCCAGCTGGTCGCCACACCGGCGGCGTCCGCCGCTCCGGTCGTCGAGGCGGCAACGGCAACGGTGATCAAGCCCAAGATCACCAACTCCGGGACCCGCTCCATCGCGTGGGGCAAGTCGTTCCGGGTGACCGCCAAGGTGATCAACCCGAAGACCGGCAAGGTCGTCACCAAGGGCTCGATCCGGCTGCAGGCCAAGCGCAACGGCAAGTGGCGCACCTGGGTGGCCAGGAAGCTGACCACCAAGGGCACGGCGACCCTGTACGCCAAGCCCGGCCTCACCACCTCGTTCCGGACCCAGTACACCGGAGCGGCCGGTGTCCACTGGGTGAACAGCCCGGCCTTCAGGGTCACCGTGCGCAGCAGCGGCGCGAAGGTGATCGCCGAGGCCAGGAAGCACAAGGGTGCGCTCTACAAGTTCGCCGCCGCGGGTCCCAAGCGTTTCGACTGCTCGGGCTTCACCCAGTACGTCTACCGCAAGACGACGGGCAAGAAGCTTCCGCACAAGGCGAACTCGCAGCAGCGGTACGGCAAGAAGATCAGCATCGGCAAGAAGAAGGTCGGCGACCTGATCGTGTTCCGGTCGGGCTCCTACGGCACGCACGCCGGCATCTACGCGGGCAACGGCTACATGTGGGACTCGCCGCACACGGGCGCCCGGGTCGGCAAGCACAAGATCTACGGCAAGAACTACGTCGTGCGGCGCCTCGTCGCCGCCTGATGGTGAGCGTTCTCCAGCGTGGCCCGAGGCCAGGTTGAGAATCGCTCATAGGTCCACAGCGGTACGGCACTAGTAAGTACAGTGCGGCACCGGTAAGAGCGGTACGACAGATCAGTGGGGCGTGACCCGGTCCGGGTCGCGCCCCACTGTCGTGCGCGCTCCACTTTCTCCTCCACTTTGCTCCCCACCCGAGCGCCGAAGGGCAGGTCGCCCCTCCCGATCGCCCGATTTCGGGGGACTTTCATGCCCGCGTGGGCGGCATGTCGGAAAGTGGACCATGGCGCGGGCGCTGAACCCCTCCACATCGGCAACACCGTGTCTGACGTGCGGATTCATCCGCGAATCTGACTCGCAGGCCGCGCCATTCTGGTTGCGGGTGGAGGGAAGTGGAGTAGAGTGGAGCGCAGTGGCAGGGCCTGAGGAGCTGACTCCGAGGGGGTTGCCGGCCCAGACGACTGGCGGTCCGCGAAACCGCCCGGGGGCAGGGGGTTGGGCCGATGTTTCTCGGCACGCACACCCCGCGCCTCGACGACAAGGGACGGCTGATCCTCCCGGCGAAGTTCCGCGACGAGCTGGCGGGAGGTGTCGTGATCACCAAGGGGCAGGAGCGCTGTCTTTACGTCTTCCCGATGCCCGAGTTCCAGCGCATCGCGGGCCAGCTTCGCGAGGCGCCGGTCACCAACAAGGCGGCCCGGGCCTACAGCCGGGTGTTCTTCGCCAGTGCGCACGACGAGATCCCCGACAAGCAGGGCCGGGTCACCATCCCGGCCCACCTGCGGGGGTATGCGGCGCTCGACCGCGAGCTGGTCGTGATCGGCGCGAGCACGCGGGTGGAGATCTGGGACAAGCAGTCCTGGGAGCAGTACCTCTCGGCGAGCGAGGACGAGTTCGCCGACATCGAGGAGGGGGTGCTGCCCGGCGGACTGTGAGGCGTGGCACCTGTGGGCCGCCGACACGGTCCGGACGTCGCCGCTGCCGTACTGCGAGATCTCCAGCCGCTCCCGCTCCTGGCGCCTCTTCCCCGGCGCCAGGCGTGTGTCCGGTCGGGCGCGCCCGAAGGCAACGGGCACGAGCGGATGGGGATCTGGCGGTACGGACGGACGACCGGGCGCATCGGCGCCGAACGCCCCCGTCAAGGGGTGGCCGGCACTGGGTACGGCCGGGTGAGCGCGGAAAGAGCGGGCAATGGGGGTAGTCATGGGGGAGCTGCGCGGCACGCACGTGCCGGTGTTGCTCGAGCGCTGCCTTGAGCTGCTCGCCCCCGCCCTGGGCCTGCCGGGCGCGGTGCACGTCGACTTCACTCTGGGTCTCGGCGGGCACGCCGAGGCCGTGCTGGAGCGCCACCCCGACGTGGTCCTCGTCGGACTCGACCGGGACACCGAGGCGCTGACGCACTCCCGGCACCGGCTGGCGCGCTTCGGCGAGCGGGTGCACTTCGTGCACGCGGTCTACGACGAGCTGCCGGAGGTGCTGGCGGGGCTCGGCCTCGCGGCGTTCCACAGTGGGCTGTTCGATCTCGGCGTCTCCTCGCTGCAGCTCGACGAGCCGGACCGGGGCTTCGCCTATTCGCGGGACGCGCCGCTGGACATGCGGATGGACCAGTCGCGGGGCATCACCGCGGAAGAGGTCGTCAACGGTTACGAGCCCGGCGAGCTCGTCCGCATCCTGCGGGTCTACGGCGAGGAGAAGTTCGCGCCCCGCGTCGTCTCGGCGATCGTCCGCGAGCGGGCCAAGGCGCGGATCGTCTCCACGGCGTACCTGGCGGAGCTGGTCAAGGACGCCATCCCGGCGGCGGGGCGGCGTACGGGTGGAAATCCCGCGAAAAGAACGTTTCAGGCGCTGCGTATCGAGGTAAATGCGGAACTTGCCGCGGTCGAATCGGCCGTACCGGCCGCGTTGGACCTGTTGGCCCCGAAGGGGCGCCTTGTAGTGATGTCGTACCAATCTTTGGAGGACCGGATCGTCAAGCGCGCCTTCGCCGCGAGGGCGCGCAGCACCGGGCCGATCGAGTTGCCGGTCGAGCTGCCCGGCACCGGTCCCTCGATGCGGCTGCTGACCCGCGGGTCGGAGCTGCCGAGCGAGGCGGAAGTGGCGGAGAACCCGCGGGCGGCCTCGGTGAGGCTGCGCGCGGTTGAACGGATCGACCAGCACGACCAGGCATCGGGTGCCGCCCGCGAACGGCCCCGGATGTCTGCGAACGGGGGACATGGGCGGACACGCCCGGGGGCACGCCAGGAGGGGGAGGGGCATTGAGCGAGCGCATGGCTGCGCCGCGGTCGGGGGGCCGGACCGCGGGGCAGGTTGGCAAGGACCGGCGCAAGCCGGCCACCGCGACGAACAACACCACGGCGGGCGGTGGCGCCCGGGGGGCGCGTCAGCGACTGACCGGGGCCGCCACCGTGGGCAGTGCCGCCCTGAAGCTGGCGGCCGAGCAGCAGAGTGACAACGCCGCCGCGCCCCGGCTGCGGGTCGCGCCGCCGGCGCCGATCAACGCGCCCCGGGCGCCGTTCATCGCGCTCGTGGTCGCGGTCGTCGTGGCCGGGGTGATCGGCATCCTGCTGATCAACACCAAGACCGCGGAGAACGCGTTCCGCCTCGACACGCTCCAGCAGCAGCAGAAGAAGCTGGACACCCAGCAGCAGGAGCTGGAGAACGAGATCGCCGACAACAACAGCCCGGGCAGCCTCGACGCGGCCGCCCGCCGGCTGGGCCTGGTCAAGGCGCAGAACCCGGCGTACATCCGGCTGCCGGACGGCCAGATCGTCGGCGTGCCGCGACCGGCGACCGGCGACGTCGCCGTGACCGCACAGGACTCCGCGGCAACCTCGGCGACCGGGCGGTAGCGCGTGCCGCCGCGCGCCGACGACACGCCGCG